>NZ_RZSC01000288.1:0-7012 GCF_003998155.1 Mesorhizobium sp. M1E.F.Ca.ET.063.01.1.1 | reverse complement strand
CACATGGCTACCGCCGAAAAACCGATCAGTGTCGCGCGCCCCATACCTGCCCCCCGGCGGCGCGCCGCGGCGCCCCTAAAAGCAATTCCAGGAAAAGTGCGTAGCGGTTTTTCCGTCCGGAATTGCGCAAAAAAACTATTCGACTGCTTCGAACCGTCTCGCGCTGATGGTCAGCGGACCGATCTGGGTCCCGACCGTGGCGCGGATCGGCGCATATACGCCGGATTGGCCGAGCGGTGCAAACGTCACCATCATGCGGCTCTTGTTCTTGAGGAACTCCAGCGCCTTGCGGCCCTTGCGATAGCCCGCCACGGGCTCGAAGCCCATCCTGCAGGTGACGGTGTCGCCCTTGTAGCCGGGCACCGAGATCGAGCCTTTCGAGGCATAGGTCAGCGACAGGTTGGCGCGCATTTCGCCGTCATAGAATTTGACGGTCCGCCCGCAGACCTTGTCCAGGCTGTCGGCATGGATGACGGTCGCCGCCATCGGATCGAGCACCGACTTCAGGTCGCCGTCGCCGACCGGCACCCAGCTCTTGGGATCGCGCTTCTTCGGCGGCGGAATGACTTCGGTCGAGGCGACACCGCCATTGGCGAAGCGGATGTCGACGACAGACGCCTTCTTGCCGGAGGTATAGTCCGCCCTGAAGGCCCTCGGCTGCATCTGCTGGCCGGAAATCGTGCCTTTCGACGAGATCGTGCCCTTGGTGTCGTCGAACAGCCTGCCGAGGCCTGCGGCCGAGACCGTGCCGTCGATCGCATAGGCGTCGCCCTCGTAGCGGCTCGAAAACGTCGCCCTGGCGATCGAAAGGCCGAGGAACGATACCGTATATTCACCCTTGAAGGCCTGCGGCGAGGCCGCGGCGAAACTCGTCGTCGGGACGGTGAGGGCGAACAGCGCGACAATTGCGCGGGATGGTCGAAGCATGGCGGGCGGCGAGTCCTTGATCCTGGCCGGAAACGCTTTGCTCCAGCCTGGCAATCCCTTCGCGAAGGGCTTATACGGCAAAATCCGGCCTTAATATGGAGCGCGTCACGTCACTACGCACGCGCCGGAGCTTGACGCAGTGGCGAAATGCAACTAAGGAACGCCAACTTTTCCAAAGGCCGCCTGACCGAGACCGCGCGCCGCCTGGCGCGGGCAGAATGGTTTGGCAGGTTAAGAACTGAAGGTTAGACAAGATGTCCCGCACCTGCGAGCTCACTGCCAAGGCAGTCCAGACCGGCAACAATGTGAGCCATGCCAACAACAAGACCAAGCGCCGCTTCCTGCCGAATCTGGTCAACGTGACGCTGATTTCCGAAGCGCTGAACCAGAACGTGCGCCTGCGCATTTCGGCCAACGCGCTGCGTTCGGTCGAGCATCGCGGCGGTCTCGACGCGTTCCTGACCAAGGCCGACGCCAAGGAGCTGTCGCAGCGCGCCCGTCTCCTGAAGAAGCAGATCGCCAAGAAGCTGGCCGAACAGCCGGCCGCTTAAAGCGCCCTTATCAGGCGGGGGACGAAAGCCTCGAGCCCCGGCCCAGACCGGTGCTCAAAACATGAGCGAGCGCTGGACATGGCGCTCGGCTGGTTCCATTACCCAGGATAAAAAAATGAATTTCCTGACGCGATACCTGCCTTTCGTGGCCGCCATGGCGCTTGTCGTCGTGGCGTCGAACATCCTTGTCCAGTTCCCGATGCAGGGCCAGATCGGCGGCCTGTCGCTGGCCGACCTGCTCACCTGGGGCGCCTTCACCTATCCCTTCTCCTTCCTCGTCACCGACCTTGCCAACCGCCGCTACGGGCCGGCCGTGGCGCGCAAGGTGGTGTTCGTCGGCTTCATGACGGCGGTGACCTGCTCGATCCTCGTTCCGCCCTTCCTGTTTCGCCACGGCCTGATCGAATTCGAGACCGCGGCCGACCGGCTGGTGCGGATCGCGGCCGCTTCCGGTGCCGCCTTCCTCATCGCGCAACTGCTCGACGTCACGGTCTTCAACCGGCTGCGCCGGCAGAGCTGGTGGCGCGCGCCGATCCTTGGCACCTTGGCCGGTTCTATCTTCGACACGGTCGTGTTCTTCGGCGTCGCCTTCTCTGCCGCGTTTGCCCTTGTCGGGCCGAATGACAGCTTCGCGCTGGAAACGGCGCCGCTGATGGGCGTTCTGCCTGTCGAGACCATGCGCTGGGTCTCCTGGGCGCTCGGCGATCTCTCGGTCAAGCTGATCATCGCCGTTGTCGCGCTGATCCCCTACCGGCTGGTCGCCGCCCGCTGGAGCCAGCCGGCGCTCGCGGTCTAGAGCATGATCCCAAAAAGTGGGAACCGGTTTTTGGAACAGATCATGCTCCAACAAAAAGAGAGCGCATGATCCCCTGGGTTCAGCTTGCTTCGGCCCGCACGCCCGACGGCGCTCAAGAGCTTCGCCTGAAGCAGCGCGGTGCTGAATTCTCGATCATGCTGGGCACCAATGAGCTGATGAACAGCCGCCTCAGCGGCTCCGAAGAGGCGCTCGCCAAGCTTTCCTGCGAGCGTATCGCTGGCCGCAAGCAGCCAAGAATCCTTATCGGCGGGCTCGGCATGGGCTTCACCTTGCGCGCCGCCCTTGCCGCGCTTGATGGGGACGCCGCCGTCACCGTTGCCGAACTGGTCCCCGAGGTCGTCGCCTGGGCACGCGGTCCCATGGCCGGAGTTTTCGACGGCTGCCTCGACGATCCCCGCGTCACCATTCGCGAGGCTGATGTCGGTCAGTCGATAAGGGCGGAAGCGGCCGCTTGGGACGCCATCCTGCTCGACGTCGACAATGGTCCCGAAGGCATCGTCTACAAGGGAAATGACTCGCTCTATAGCGCGGCAGGCCTCGCAGGCGCGCGCGCCGCATTGAAGCCCGGCGGCGTCCTGGCCGTTTGGTCGCAAGGACCGGATAGCGGCTTCACGCGGCGGCTGAAGCAGGCGGGCTTCATTGTCGCGGGGATCAATGCGCGCGCCCGCGGCAAACGCGGCGCCCGTCACGTGATCTGGATCGCAGCCGCCGGGCAGTGATCCCTATCGGCCGCTCGCCGCTCGGGCCAGCCCGCCTGACGATCCCGGCTATCCGTCTCCATCGGCTTTACGCTTTGTTACGGCTGTTGGTGCAGGATCGCGAAAACGATCCAGGACATCGCCGCCAGCATGACCATCCAGGGCACCGGTTGGAAACATGATTTCCTGCTCGCGCTCTGCGCGACGCTGCTCGTGCTGGCGATCAATGCGATCTCCGGCTTCCCGACGATCGCGGACCTTGGCGCCGACAACGACAGCATGCTGAGGTTGGTCGAGGTCCGCGACCTGCTGGCAGGCCAGAGCTGGTTCGATCTCCACCAGTACCGGATGGGCCTCGCCGGCGGCTTCCTCATGCACTGGTCGCGACTGGTCGATGCGCCGATCGCGCTGATCATCCTCGCCTTCCAGGCGCTGGGCGCCGGCACCGCCGCCGCCGAGAGAGCGGCGCAGATCATCTGGCCGCTCTCGCTTTATGGGCTCACCATATTCGTCATCCTGCGCGCCTCGCGGCGCTTTGCCGGCGCCGACGTGGCGATGCCGTCGCTGGTGCTGGCGACCGCGGCGCTGTTCTTTCTCGGCATTTTCAACCCCGGCACGCTCGACCACCACAATATCCAGCTCCTTTTGACGGCGGCCGGCCTCTGGCTTCTGATGGAGGCGCCCTTCTGGCGGCCGGCGGCCCTTCTGTCCGGCCTGTGCGCGGGCCTCACGCTCGCCGTCGGTATGGAGACGGCGCCCTATGTGGCGACGCTTGGCGCCTGCGCCGCTGTGCTCTTCATTCTCGACGAAAAAGAGCGCCCGACGGCGCGCGGCTTCGGCATCGGATTTGCCGCGATAGCCTCGGCGGTCCTTGTCGCCACCATACCGCCGTCGGCCTGGGGCGTGGCCCAATGCGATGCCTTCTCGGCCTTCCAGTTCGTGCTCGCGGCGCTGTCCGGCTTCGGCCTGGCGGCGATTGCGGGCTTGTCCGGGCAATCGACGGCCGGGACACGACTCGTATGGATGTCGGCGCTGGCCGTCGCGGTTGCGGCCGTCGCGATCGTGTTCTTCCCGCAATGCCTGGCATCGCCTTATGCCGGCATGGACGAGCGAATTCGCACCTATTGGCTGAACGACGTCGTCGAGGCGCAGCCCTTCCTCAGCGTGGCCGTCAAGCAGCCGAAGCTGATGGCGGCGCGCTATGTGACGCCCTTCATCGCGATGCTGTTGATCGGTCTTCAGCTCCGTAGCCGCCGCCTGCGTCGCGAGGAAGCCCTTGTCGCCACGCTGCTGGTCGTCGCTTTCGCCTTAAGCCTCTGGCAGGTGCGCGGTTCGACCTTCTCGGTCGCCTTCGCAGTGCTGCCGCTCTCGGCCTGGATTGCCGGGCTGCGCCTGCAGGCAAGCGCCGCGCAGTCATGGCGCGTCTCCACCCGCATCGCGGCGGGATGGCTGGTGTCGCTCAACGCGACCTGGGCCGGCGTCGCGGTGGCGGCGCAGTCCGTGGTCCACAAGGCGCCCACGGGCATCAATTCCGACGCGGATCATGCCTTGACCTGCGGCAAGGCCGCGGACTTCGGCGATCTGGCCGTCATGCCGGCAACGACGGTGCTTGCGTCTTCCAATCTCGGCTCGGCCATAGTGATGTTTACCGGCCACAGGGCGTTGGCCGGCCCCTACCACCGCAATGTCGGCGGCAATCTTGCCATGCTCGACGCCTTCATGGGGACGCCGGACGCCGCCCGCGCCATCGTCGAGCGCGAGCATGTCGGGCTTATCGCCATATGCCGCGGCAATTCGGAAGAGCTGTCGCTCGCCGCCGAGGCTCCCGCAGGCCTGGTCGCGCGGCTGCTGCGCGGAGACGTGCCGGATTGGCTGGAATTGGACAGCTCGACCGCCGGCAAGCCGATCGAGCTGTACAAGGTCCGCTGACCGGCTGAGCTGTCTATTTCGATTTGTCCAGGTAGGCGGCAAGCGCTTCGAGCAGGCCACGCGTACCCTCCTCGCGCCCCTTCGCCGAATCGGCGCCGTCGAAAAAGGCGCCTTGTTCGGTATAGGTCAGCCGTGTGCCCTCGCTCGATGGGGTCAGTTCGACCGTGGTCAGCGACACCGACAGCGGCTGAGGTCCGATCGCCATCTTGTAGGTGAAGACGATACGCTGGTTCGGCACAATGTCCTGGAATTGCGCGTCGAGCCTAATCTCAGGCCCACCCGCGTAGCTGAAGCGTGAAACTTCGCTACCGCCAACGCGGAAGTCGAAGCTGAACTCGGAGATGGCAAAGCCGTCGCCTTCGATCCGCCATTGCCGCACGGTCGCCTTGTCGGCAAATGCGAAGAACACACGTTCGGGCGATTGCGGGTAGGTCCGTTCGATAGTGAAGGTAGAGTGGATGACGGAATGTTCGTCTTTCACGGAGGTTATCTGGTTCATTGCTTCTGGTCCTGATTCTTCTTAGGTGATTGGTCCGTCTCGGCCAAGATCTGGCCGAGGCGATCAAGCTGGCGTTCCGCAGGTATGCGGCGTTCCGCGATCCAGTCGGCGAGCGGAGCGAGCCCGCCCGGTTCGATCCGGCAGGTGCGCACCCGCCCGATCTTTTCGCTGCGGATCAGCCCGCAGGCCTCCAATGTCTGCAGATGTTGCAGCACGGCGGCGAAAGTCATGCCGAACGGTTCGGCCAACTGGCTGACCGTGGCCGGCCCTCGGCTTAATCTTTCCAGGATCGCCCGTCGCGTGGGTTCGACGAGAGCCCTTAGAATATCGTCGATCTCGGAATAGTTAAGCATTGACTTGAGTATTGACGGAGCACGATAAATTGTCAAGTATCGGCTAAAGTATTTTGAGCAAAAGGCAGGAAAATGCAACGATATCAGTTATTTATGAAATGCGCAGGACGAGCGCGAACCGGTTTCCCTCCCCGGAATTGCGTCAAAGCGAAGAGATAAAAGGCGTCCTGCGTTTCTAAGAAGCGATGAATCGTTATAAGCGTCCGCCGACCAGCAAGGCCGGAATTTAGCCGCCGAGCTTTGCTCAATCCTGGTGCAGGATGAATTCCAGATAGAGATTGCGCTGCAGGATCGAGTGATTGTCGTCCGACATCAGTGAAACCATCAGCGCGCCGTCATCGCGGGTCCAGACGTCAAGCCCTTCCATATTGTCGATCTGGTAGCCCATGTCGGCTTCCATCAGCACCGGTCCGTCGGCGACCGCGCCCTTCTCGACGCTCTCGCCATAGATGCGCCGCAGCCGCATCTTCACCCCGCGCGCCATCGAGAAGCTGCGCTCGAGCAGAAGCAGGTCGCCATCCGGCAGGAAGGCGCCGTCGGTGATGTCGAAATCGCCGTTGCGCCTGATGGTGAAGACGCCCTTCTTCGGTCCCTCGATGAGGGCGGCATAGATATTGCCGGCCTTGTCGAGGCTCTTTTCCGAGACCACGACCAGGCCACCTTCGTGCTGGCCGTAAGGATTGGCATGCGTGACCGTCTCGAAGCCGCGGTTCTGGCGCAGCTCCCGGGCCGGAACCAGATAGTCGAGCGTCTTGAAGGGCGCCTTCATGTTGTCCGGGTCGATCTTGAACTGGACGACGCGCTGCTCGCGCTCGAAACCGACGGTGGCGATACCGTCCTTGACCGCGAGGCCTTCCGCATCGACCTTCCACTTCTCGTCGATCGGCCGGCCCGAAGCGTCGACCATCTGCTGCATGCGGAAATTCGACACGCCCGATGGGCGCTTGTCGGCATCGTGGCTGATGGTGCCGAAGAACCAGAAGCCGGTGTCGGCGACGCCAATGAAGTCGCTGCCCGCTTTCAGAAAGCGAAAGGCCGACAGCGCGCCGAAATCGCGTGACGGCGAGGTCATCTCCAGCCCGCCGACGAACTCGAGTGGCCCGAACTGTTTCTGGTCGCGGCCGACGTGGAACTCTGTGATCGGCCGCGCCGAAATCTCGATCGCCTCGACCGGGGCTCGCTGGGCCGCAATCGCCGGCGCCATGACCGAGCAGTTGGCCTCGCTGTTCGGCGAGGAG
>NZ_RZSC01000287.1:0-7065 GCF_003998155.1 Mesorhizobium sp. M1E.F.Ca.ET.063.01.1.1 | reverse complement strand
GTCTCGCCCTGCGCGGCTGCGCGAATTGATGGCGGAGCTCGCCGCCGCGCAGGGCGAGACGCCGCTGATCCTGCCGTCGGTCGACCGCAATGCGGTCGCGGCCGTCGTGCAGGACTGGACCGGCATCCCGACCGGACGCATGCTGTCCAGCCAGACCGAAAAAGCCCTCAGGCTTGCGGCCACTTTGTCCGAGCGCGTGGTCGGCCAGGACCATGCGATGGAGATGATCGCCAAGCGCGTGCAGACCAGCCGCGCCGGCCTCGGCGCGCCGGAAAAGCCCGTGGGCGTGTTCCTGCTTTGCGGCCCCTCGGGCGTCGGCAAGACCGAAACCGCGCTGGCGCTGGCCGAGACGCTCTATGGCGGCGAGCAGAACCTGATCTCGATCAACATGTCCGAGTTCCAGGAAGCGCATACGGTCTCGACGTTGAAGGGCGCGCCGCCCGGCTATGTCGGCTACGGCAAGGGCGGCATCCTGACCGAGGCGGTGCGCCGCAAACCCTATTCGGTGATCCTGCTCGACGAGGTCGAGAAGGCCCATCCCGACGTGCACGAGATTTTCTTCCAGGTCTTCGACAAGGGCATGATGGACGACAGCGAGGGCCGGCGCATCGATTTCAAGAACACGCTGATCCTGCTCACCTCCAATGTCGGCTCCGACGTCATCATGGACCGCACGAAGAATGGCACGGTGCGGACCGGGATCGACGATCTCGACACCGCGTTGCGCACGCCACTGCTGAAAGTATTTCCGGCGGCATTCCTGGGTCGGGTGGTGACCATTCCCTACTATCCGCTGTCGGATTCGATGATCGAGGCGATCACCCGTCACCAGTTCGCCAAGATCGCCAGGCGCCTCAGGGCGACCAACGACGCCGAGCTGGTGATTGGCGACGGCGTCATGGACCTGGTCAAGGCGCGCTGCACCGAGATCGAATCCGGCGGCCGCATGATCGACGCCATCCTCACCAACACGCTGCTGCCGGAGCTCAGCCGCGGCGTGCTCAACCGCTCGCTCGAGGGCGCGAAGATGACGAAGGTCACCGTCGGCGCATCGGCGGAAGGGTTCACCTACTCCTTCGAGTAGCGGGCTTGGGGCGCAAAAAAATTCGGCGCCATGTCACATTGGGCGGAGCCTCGCTCGTCTTGAGGTCGGAACCAACGAAAGGAACCGACCATGACTGCCAGACTTGACCCCCTTGCCGCCGCGCCTTCGCTGATGAAGGAATGGCATCGCGCCTCGCTTGCCATCGCGTCCAGCCTCGATCCGGCTCTCGCCGAGCTCATCGAGATACGTTCCTCCCAGATCAACGGCTGCGCCAACTGCATCAATTTGCACACCACCTACGCCCGCGAACGCGGAGAAACCGAGCAGCGCGTCTACCTGCTGGCGGCCTGGCGCGAGGCGCCGTGCTATACCGACCGCGAGCGCGCCGCGCTCGGCTGGACCGAGGCGCTGACGCGCATCAGCGAAGGCCATACGCATGAGGCCGCTTACGAAGCGCTGAAGGACCATTTCACCGGGGAGGAGCGGGTGAAGCTCACCCTGATGATCAACATCATCAATGGCTGGAACCGCATCGCGGTCGGCTTCGGCGGCTTCGTCGATCCGGCGGCCCTGAATGCCGCCAATGCGAAGGCCTCCAACAAGGCGGCTGCCGCTTGACGGCGGAGCCGGCATCAAAGGGCGCGGCGGCGGAATTCGAGCCGCTGCGCCCGAAGCTCATGCGGGTCGCCTACCGCATGCTGGGCTCGGTGGCCGACGCCGAGGACATGGTGCAGGAGGCTTTCGTCCGCTGGATGGGGGCCGACCGCGCCGAGGTGCGTGAGCCCGAGGCGTTCCTGCGCCGCACGGTCACCCGCCTCTGCCTCGACCAGCTCAAATCCGCGCGCCACCAGCGCGAAACCTATGTCGGTTCCTGGCTTCCCGATCCCGTTGTCGAAGACGACGAACCGGATGACGTCACCTTGCCACTGATGCTGGCGCTGGAGCGCCTGTCGCCGCTCGAGCGGGCGGCCTTCCTGCTGCACGACGTGTTCGGGCTGCAATTCGAGGAGGTTGCGGCTGAGATCGAGCGCGACCCCGCCGCCTGCCGCCAGCTCGCCGCCCGCGCCCGCAGCCATGTCCGGGAGGGGCGGCCGCGTTTCAAGGTCGAGAAAGAGCGCGGCCTGGAGCTTGCGGAAGCCTTCTTCAACGCCTCGCGCAGCGGCGACATGAAGGCGCTCGGCGCGATGCTGAGCGCCGACGTCAGCGCCCATGCCGACGGCGGCGGCAAGCGTCCGGCAGCCATGGAGCCGGTCTTCGGCTTCGACGCCGTCATGAAGCAGTACGAGACCGTCGTCGCCTGGCTTCAGGACAATTGCTCGCAGCTTGTCCGCTTTGGCTTCATCAACGGGTTGCCCGGCTTCGTCACCCTTGAGGGCGACGGCGAGCTGCAGACGACGGCGCTCGACATCGAGGACGGCAAGATCGCCGCGATCTATGTGATGCGCAATCCCGACAAGTTGAGGCATCTGCACTAAAGCATGTCTCCCGAAAGTGGGGACCGGTTTCGGGATCAAGACATGCGTAAAATCAAAAACCTAAAGCGCACGAAGCGAATCTGAAAGATCGCGACGCGCTTTTGCAACCGCACCCGGATTGCCATCTGTAAGGCTGCTGACGGAACCTTTGTTCCTCTATATGCTTGGGTACCAGATGGCCAAAAGGGTTGCTGCCGATGAAGACGAAAAGCCTTGCGATCTCCGCTCTCGTTTTGGCCACGGCCGTTGCCGTATCCGCCCCGGCATTCGCCGGCGACCGGCACTATCATCGCCCGGTCGAGCGCGAGCGCTACGTTCCCGCCGAAGGCGACCTCATCGACATCCTGTTCGGCGGACCGCGCTATTATGACGCCATGTTGGTCACCACGGCGGCGGGCGCCTGTTCCTACCACCGGACGGGGCCTGACGCGAACGCGCTGAACAAGATCAACGACCATCACTGCGGAAAATAGGCCACCCACACCAGTCTTTCGTTTCGCGTGGCCACCCGGCCGATCGGTCGCGACCGCTTTTGCTTTGCCGCTCCCTTTTGGTTCACCGACCGGTAGGCGAGCCAGTTGCCGTCAGCGGTTGCTTCTGTGCGGGTCTCAAACCATCGCACACATTCGGCCCAAACATTGTATACAATAATAAAGAAAGATGTTGACAATCTGCCGCAGCCGGTTTCCCTTAAGCCATCCGCGCAGCCAATGAGCAAAACACAAGCGCGATAACCAGAAGGGGAACTGCAGATGATCAACCGACGCTCGACTCTGAAATCGATGGTGCTTGGCGCCGTCTCGACCTTGGCCATTGCCGCTGTCGGCATCCCGTCCGCGCAGGCTGAAAACAAGGAGCTGAAGATCGGCTTCGTAGGCGTTACCAGCGGACCTGCCGCCGCCTGGGGCACGTCGAACGTGCGCTCGATGCAGACGCGCGCCGCCTGGCTCAACGAAAAAGGCGGCGTCAAGATCGGCGACGACACTTACAAAATCAACATCGTCACCTTCGACGACCAGAAGGATCCGAAGCGCGCCATCGCCGGCATGGAGAAGATGGCGCAGGAAGGCATCCACTATGTCGTCGGGCCGAATGTCGATGACGGCGCCGCCGCGGTGCGCCCCGTCGCCGAGGCCAACGGCATCATTTATTTCCCCTATGCCTTCCCGAAAGCCCTTTACCAGAAGCCGGCCTCGAACGCCGTGCTCGGCATGATCGCCAACTACCAGTCAGGCCCGGCGATCTACAAATATCTCAAGGAAAACAAGGGCGTGAAGACGATCGCCTTTGTCGCCGCGAACGAATCCGACCCGCTCAGCCAGCGTGACAGCGGTGTCGAGGCGGCCAAGGCGCTCGGGCTCGACGTCGTCGCCCAGAACGACACTTACCAGAACGACACCCGCGACTTCACGCCGGTGCTGACGCCGATCGTCGCGCTGAAGCCCGACCTGCTGGTGCTGTCCGGCGTGGCGCCCGCCAACGCGCCGCTGCTCATCCGCGCCGCCCGCGAGCTCGGCTTCGAAGGCCTGATCTCGACCGAAACGGCGCAGGACGCCAAGGTTCTGGAAGAGGGCGCCGGCGAATACGCCAATGGCTTCATCTCCGTCGGCGGCGCCTCGACGCCGGAGATCGCCTCGGATGAGATGAAGGAGTTCGTCGCCCGCTACACCAAGATGTTCGGCGAGTACAACGACGAGTCCAACACCAAGGTCTACGCGCTGGAATACATCCTCGACACGCTGAAGGCCAATCCGGCGGCAATCAACGACGTCGCGGAATTCAAGAAGACCATGGACACCTTTTCGGCGCCCAACCCCTTCCTGAAGGGCGACGCCAAGCTGAGCTATGTCGGCTCGACCTCGTTCGGCCAGAAGCGCCAGCTCGCCGTGCCGATGGTGGTCAACGAATATAAGGACGGTGCTTTCCAGACCCTGTTCGTCGGTTCCGTCGACTAGGGTCAGGTTCCTAAGGTTACTTCCTCCCGAATGCCGGGGGTCCGGGCGATGCTCGGACCCCGCGGAAGATCGAAGGTATCCATGGAACAGGTTATCGCCAACGGATTGTATCTCGGTGCCCAGTATGCGCTGATCGCGCTGGGCCTCACCCTGATCTTCGCCCTGATGAACGTGCTCAATTTCGCCCACGGGCAGATGTACGTTTTGGGCGGGTTCATCACCTACACCATCTACGGCCAGCTCGGCCTGCCTTTCGTCGTGGCGCTGCTGGCGTCCGGTGTGACGCTCGCCGTGATCGGCGCGCTGATGGAGAAATTCCTCTTCCGCACCGTCATCAGGCGCAGCCTGCGCGAGGAAAGCACGATGCTGCTCGCCGCGGCGACAGCCTTCTTTTTCGACGCGGTCATCCTGCTGTTGTTCGGTGAGAAGCAGCGCGGCGTTCCCAAGATCGTCAAAGGCGTTTTCAACGAGGGCGGCATCATTATGCCTTACGACCGTCTGGTCGTCGGCGCCCTCGCTTTGATCTTCATCGCGGCCTTCGTCCTCTACATGCAGTACAGCCGGGTCGGGCGAGCCATGCGGGCGTTGGCCCAGGATCGCGTCGCCGCGCAATTGATGGGCGTCAAGGTCGATCGCTATTCGATGATCGGCTTTGCCATGGGCGCCATGCTGGCCGGCATCGTCGGCGGCCTGCTGGTCACAATTACCGGCGTCAATTCCGGCATCGGCGGGCCGATCTCGATCAAGGCCTTCCTGATGGTGATGATCGGGGGCGCCGGCGTCGTGGGCGGCGCCATCGCCGGTGGCTTCATTCTCGGCATGATGGAGTCGATCGGCCTTACCGTGTTGCGTCAGTATGGCGACGTCACCTACCTCGCCATCTTTGCTGCGCTGATGGTGTTCCTGTCGATCCGCCCCAACGGGTTAATGGGCAAGCCGTGGGGTTGATCGTGCCATGACGCATCCTGCCATGATGCTCAGCGTGAAGATCGCCTCGGTCGCTGTCTTCCTGGCGATCGTCTTTTTCGCCGTGCCGGTTCTGATCGCGGCGAGCGGCCGCACCGACCTCTATTACACGCTTACCTCCGTGGCGCTGCTCAGCATCGCCAGCGCCGGCGTGTGGCTCACCTTCTATATCGGCCGGATCAATATCGGCCAGGGCGCCTACGCGCTGATGGGCGGCTATGTGTCGGCCATCCTCGTAATGAACCACGGCTGGTCGTTCTGGCCGACGCTGCCGGTCGCGGGCCTGTTCTGCGCGGCAGCAAGCGTGCTCATCGGCCTGCCGATCCTGCGCCTGCGCGGGGTCTACTTCGCCATGGTGACGCTGACGCTGACCGAGGTCGCGCGGCTCCTGGCGTTGGCACTGCCGATCACCAACGGCGCCAAGGGCATCGTCAGCATCCCGCTGCCCGGCGCGCTCTCGGTCTTCGGCCTCACCATCATTCCCGATTTCGCCACGTTGCAGAATCCCCGCCTGGCCTTCTACCTGCTGGCGGTCACGCTCATGGTGGTCTGCTTCGCGGTGATGTACCGGCTGGTTCATTCGCGTATCGGCAAGCTCTGCCAATCGCTGCAGCAAAACGAGGAGCTGGCCTCGTCCATCGGCGTCAACATCGCCTATCTGCGCGTCATCGCCTATGCGGTGTCGTCCTTTTTTGGCGGTGTTGCCGGCGCCATCTTCGCCGCCATCTCGCAATCGATCTATCCGTCGAGTTTCACCGTCACCGATTCCGTCAACTTCATGCTGAATTGTTTCCTCGGCGGTCTTGGCTACGTGTTCGGGCCGATGCTCGGCACGCTGGTGCTCTATTTCGGCTGGGACCTGCTCTTCCAGACCGGCGAGTTCCAGCTCCTGATCTACTCGGGCCTGATGATCGTGCTGATGCTTGTCTTACCCAATGGACTGCTCAGCCTCGCCCTCCCGAGCCGGAAGAGTTGAGCCATGGCTGACATGCTCGAAGTCTCAGGCCTGACGAAACGCTTCGGCGGTCTTGTCGCCGTCAACAACGTTTCCTTCTCTGTGCGCGAGAAGGAAATCCTCTCGGTCATCGGCCCCAACGGTGCCGGCAAATCGACGCTGTTCAAGCTGATCTCGTCGTTCCTCAGGCCGACATCCGGCGAAGTGCGCCTGAAGGGGGAGCGTATCTCGAACCTCGCGCCGCACATCGCCGCCCGCAAGGGCGTCGTGCGAACCTTTCAGGAAACGACGATCTTCAAGAATATGAGCGTGCGCGACAACGTCATTATCGCTCACCATTTGCGTTCAAGGGCGAACCTGTTCGGCTTCTTCCTCGGCACGGGCACGGCCAAGGCCGACGAGGCGGCCTTCGGCCAATCTGCCGACGAGATCCTGGCGCTGCTCGGCCTGGCCTCGCTTGCCGGCGAGACCGCCCACAACCTGCCGCACGGCCATTTGCGGGCGCTTGGCATCGCCATCGGCCTCGCCACGAACCCGTCGATCCTGCTGCTGGACGAGCCTTTCGCCGGCATGAACCACGACGAGACGATGCGCATGGTGGCGATGGTGCGGCGCCTGCGCGATCTCGGCCTCACCATCCTGCTCGTCGAGCATGACATGCCGGCGGTG
>NZ_RZSC01000286.1:0-7074 GCF_003998155.1 Mesorhizobium sp. M1E.F.Ca.ET.063.01.1.1 | reverse complement strand
CCTGGAGACAGCCGGGGCGGCGGCGGAAGGTATCGATACGCTCAGCCTCGAGCGGTTGCGGAGTCTCTTGCAGCTTTTCGCCGGCGATTTCCTTGACGGTCTCGAGCTCGACCGCAGTCCGCATTTCGCCAGTTGGCTGACCGCGCAGCGGCGCCGCTTCAGCTCATGCCACGTCGCCGTTCTCGAGCACATCATCGGCCTTCTCCCGCCGGAAGCCGACGAGGCGGCCGCCTGTATCGACAAATGGCTGGAACTGGCGCCCTTCGACGGGCGCGCGCATACCGCGCTGCTGGAAAACCTCGCCCGGCGCGGGCAGATCGGCGCAGCCGAAGAGCATCTTGCCACCGCGGCGGAGCTCTTTCACTCCGAGGAGCTGGATATCGCTCCCTTGCGCGAGGCATGGCAGGCGATAAGAGCCCGCCACTCCATCGCGACGCCATGCGCCCGGCCCGTGCCGTTCGCGGCGACCCAGCCATTGATCGCCCAGAGCGAACCCGAAACAGCCGCGACGCGCCGGGCTTCGCTGGCGGTCATGCCTTTTGCC
The DNA here is from genome assembly GCF_003998155.1 of Mesorhizobium sp. M1E.F.Ca.ET.063.01.1.1. Lineage (NCBI taxonomy): Bacteria > Pseudomonadati > Pseudomonadota > Alphaproteobacteria > Hyphomicrobiales > Phyllobacteriaceae > Mesorhizobium > Mesorhizobium sp. M1E.F.Ca.ET.063.01.1.1. The sequence continues at coordinate 6,530 of NZ_RZSC01000286.1, read as the reverse complement.
GAACATGCCGGCGCCGCCGGCTTTCGCGGCGGGCTGGCCGACGGCCTGACCCACGACATCATCACGCGCCTCGCCAAGCTCCGCGATTTCTTCGTCATCGCCCGCGGCTCGGTCTTTGCGCTCGCTGAAAAGAACATTGCGCCGGAGGATGCCGGACGTCGGCTCAACGTGGACTACGTGGCGACTGGCTCGGTCAGGAATCTTCTGGGCAGGGTCATAGTCGAGGTCGAGCTGTCCGAAGTGCGCACGGCCAGGATCGTCTGGGCAGAGACCTTCGAGCACAAGCCCGATGACGTCTTCATCGTCCTCGACGATATCGGCAACAGCATCGTCTCCTCGATCGCCGCCGAAATCGCGGCGGTCGAGCGCGACCGTGCGCTGCTTAAGGCACCGAATTCGCTCAATGCCTGGGAGGCCTATCACCGCGGCCTCTGGCATATGTATCGCTTCACTCGCCAGGAAAACGAGCTGGCGCAACAGTTTTTCCACGAGGCACTGAAACTCGATCCCACTTTCGCCCGCGCCTATGCCGGGCTCTCCTTCACCCATTGGCAAAACGCCTTCCAGCGCTGGGGCGATCGCGACCGCGAGACGGCGTTGGCTTTCGATAGCGCTGGCCACAGCCTTCTGGTCGACGACCGCAATCCGGCCGCGCACTGGGCGATGGGCCGCGCCTTGTGGCTGCGCGGCGACCAGGACGCCTCGGTGATCGAATTGGCGAAGGCCGTCGACCTCAGCCCGAACTTCGCACTGGGCCACTATTCCCTGTCCTTCGTCCATTCGCAGTCGGGCGATCCGCAATCGGCGATCGGCTCCTCCGATCACTCGCGCCATCTCAGTCCCTTCGACCCGCTGTTGTTTGGCATGATGAGCGCGCGCGCCATGGCGCATGCGCGGCTGGGCGAATTCAACGAAGCCGCCGAATGGGCGCTCAAGGCGGCAGCAAGGCCCAACGCCCATGTCATCATCCTGGCGATCGCCGCGCATTGCCTGGCATTGGCCGGCCGCCAGGACGAGGCGCGAAACTTCGCGGCCGCGATCCGCAAGACATTGCCGGACTACCGCGCCGACGATTTCATCGCCACCTTCCGCTTCGACCGGGACGCGGAAGCCATGTTCCGGAAGGGCGCGAAGCTGATCGGATTGAACTGAGCCTGCTCTGCGTCAGTGCACGAGCGGGCCGCTGGCCTTCCGCCACGCAACGATGCCGCCCTGTATGTGGCGGGCACTCGAGATTCCGACGTCTTGCGCCGCTTGCACGGCCATCGCCGAGCGCTCGCCGAACGCGCAGTAGAACAGGATCTGCCTGGCAGTCGATTTCGCCAGTTCATGCAGCATGCCGCCGGCGGCGATGTTTTCCTGCAACCGTGCATAGGGCAGATGGATCGCACCGGGAATGACGCCATTGCGCTCCCGCTCGGATTGCTCGCGCAGGTCGATCAGCGCCACATCGGGCCGACCGACCAGCGCCAGCGCCTGCTCGGCGGTCACCGACCAGCCGCGGCTGGCGATATCGTCCTGGTGCAGCCCGACCCTCATGTTGGCGGGCACCGCGACGTCCATCATCTTCGGGTTGGCCAACTTCAGATTGTTCATGATGTCGACGTATTCGTCGACCGACTTCACCTGCAGGCGCGGATTGAAGGCCTTCTCCTCGCCGATCGTCGACACCGTCTCGCCCTTGTAGTCGTGCGCCGGGAAGACCATCGTCTCGTCGGGAAGCTTGAGCAGGCGGCCGAAGATCGATTCATATTGCTGGCGTGGATCGCCGTTCTGGAAGTCGGTGCGGCCGGTGCCGCGGATGAGCAGCGTGTCGCCGGTGAAGACCCGGTCGGGCAGGATGAAGCTGTAGGAATCGTCGGTGTGGCCGGGCGTGTAGATGACGTCGAGCGCCAGCCCCTCGATGGCAAGCTTGTCGCCGTCGGCAAGCCGCATCGAAACGACGTCGGCCTTGGTCTGCTCGCCCATCACGGTCACGCAATGCGTCCTGTCGCGCAGCGCGCCGAGGCCGGTAATGTGATCTGCATGGAGATGCGTGTCGACCGCCTTGACCAGCCTGAGGTCGAGCTCGTTGACAAGTTGCAGGTAGCGCTCGACCTTCTCCAGCACCGGATCGATGATCAGTGCCTCGCCGCCGTGGCGGCTGGCGAGCAGATAGGAATAGGTGCCGGAGACGGCATCGAAGAGCTGACGGAAGATCATTTGCGACGTACCCCGCTGCATTCTCGCGCCACCGGGCAACCATCCGTGCGGCCGTGGCAATATCTTACCGCACGGACCCGCGGAATCGGAATGGATTTCGAAAAATATCTGCCAGGAGCCGGCGTTGCCTGCTGCCATGGAGTGGCAGCCTCCGAACCCATACGCTGGCGCCGAAGTTTGTCGGGCACCCCTCAAAAGGCCTTGCTGAGGCGAGCTTGGCCCCGGACAGTGAAGGCATTGTCGCTCCCATACCCGGCCTCAAAGCCGGCATTCAGGGTCATGCCGGCGCCCACCTCCGCCGCAACGTCCGCGCCGGCAAAGCCGCGCAACACCACCTTTCTGCCGCCGGCGGCAAAAGAAATGTCCTGGCCAAGGAGCGTCGCCGATAGGTCGTCGCTGTTTTGCGCGATCGCGTCGATCCCTGCACGAAGGGTGGTTTGCCAGGTCTGGCTCCGCGTGCCGACGGGCGCCAAGGCCAGCGCGAGCTGGCCACGCGCCTCGAAGACGTTGACGTCGCGCCGCGAGACCGCGAGATCGCTTCCCGAGCCGGCCTCCGCGTAATCGTCGATGAAGAGCCCGACGTAACGCAGTCGCACGCTGGGTATCAACATACCGGCCGCGACCGGTAGCCGCGTGCCGAGTGTGACGGACGGGCTGACGAAGATGCCGTTGAAATCGGCCCGCGCTGTCTCGACGCCACCCAGCACCAGATTGTTCGCGACACGGCGGCGGCTCCGCTCCTGGAGCACGCCGGTAACAAATGTCGCTTCGGCAAAATGCGCTCCTGCGTCATAGCCCAGATAACCGCCCGCAAATACGCTGCGATGGACGATCTCCTGCGCGTCGTCGTCGACCTCGGTCGATCCGGCGGCGCCCCCCAGCAGCACGCCACCCAGGAAGCCGTCGCCCGAGCGCCTTTCCGCGCCGGCGACCACGCCGCCCAGCGTCTCGCTGAACCCAGCTGATGCACCAGAGCCGCCCTGGGAGCGTATCCCGCCAAATGTGGAGATCCAGGCGCCTGGACCGTGATGCGGCGCAAGCACGTCGTCGCCTGGGGCGGGCATGCGCGCTTCGGCGACGCCAGCGATGCCGTCGACAAGGTCTTCGATTAGCGGACCACTGCTCGCAAACCCGGTGGTGTCGATCACCGCCGCGCTGTTGCCGCTCGTCACAAACGGCCTGCCGCCGGTCAGGATGGCTTGCGGCAGGCCGCTTCCGGCGAAGCTGATGACAGCGTTCAGCGCGGAGCGGAAGGTCACCGTGTTGCCGCCGCCGGAAAAGACGACCGGTCCCTGGATGACCGTCCCGCCCAAAAGGTTCAGCGTGGCGCCGGGCGCGCCGAAATAGATGGCGGCGCTCTGGTTGCTGAAGACGCGACCTGAGTTGGTAATGATAGAGCTGCTGCCCAGCGCGGCGATGCCCACGGCGCTCGCGCCGTCCACGACAACCGAACCGGAATTGGTGATCGTCGCATTGCCGAACAAGGTGCCGATACCTGTCGCGCCCGTGCCGGAAACGCTGACGGTGCCGCTGTTGGCGATTGCAACGTCGCTGCCGCCAGCGCCGATGCCAATGGAAGCCAACCCCGACACGGTAATCGACCCGGAGTTGTCCAGCCGCAGGCCGTTGTTCTGCCAGATGATGCCGGTAGCGGCGATGCCATAAGCCTCGATCGAACCGCTGTTGGAAATCCTGAGGTCTGGTCCGGCACCGATGATGCCCGAGGCCGCGACACCTGAAACACCGATGAAGCCGTGGTTATCCACGCGCCCGCCGGACGCATCACTGATGATGCCGTATGTTGCGACACCCAGCGCTTCTATCGAGCCGTTGTTGACGATGTGCGCGTTGTCGCCCTCGGACAATATCCCTATGGAAGCGTCGCCTATCGACAGGATGGTCCCGCCGTTAAGGATCGTCGCATCCAAGCCCTGTGAGTTCACATTGATGGCGCCGCCGCCCAACGTTTCAACCAGGCCGCGGTTGGTGAACCTCTGGGTCGGGCCGAACATCCGCACGGCATCTACGCCGGCGCCAAATGTCTCTATCGCTCCCCCGGGGTCCACGGCCCCGGTATCGCCGGCACCGTTCATCGTCTGCTGGCCGGCAGTCGCGTCATTGCCTATGACAAAACTTTGGGAAAACGCCGCGCCGCTTCCAAGCGAGACTACGGCGAGAACCAACGGCGCAACCGCGCCGGAAAGCCCTTTATGCGACGTCGGTAACCCCCCTGGCGCATGGGCACGCAACAAAGCGGACTCTGCGCCCGAAGGAGGCGAAAGACAAGGCGGAGACGGCGTTGCGACCCCCGGTCTTTCCGCGTGCGGAAGCGCCTACCGCCTCAGCACCGCGCTCAGCACGTCCCGGATGCCGATCGCGCCGACGAAGCGCGAGCCTTCATCGAATAGCGCCACCGGCGCGGTTTGCGAGCGGTGCATGGCGAGCATCACCGTCTTCAGCGGCGTGCCGGGATTGGCCCAGAACACTTGCGTCCTCTCCTCCGGCTGGCGCTCGACATCGGCGCAGGACACCCAGACAGCGGGCTTGCCGTCGCGTTCGGCCGCCGCCACCAGGCCATGCTCGTCGATCTTGAAGCGCGTCGTCTTGCGCCGGTCGAGCCATACCCAGCCATTCTCGCCCTGCTCGAGATCGCGGCGGTCGCGCATGACGTTCCAGGCCGTCAGCACCGAAAGCGGATTCACATTGGCGATGAAGTCGCGGACATAGTCATTGGCGGGGCGAAGGACGATGTCTTCCGGCGCGCCTGTCTGCACGATGTGTCCACCCTCCATGATGGTGATATGGGTGCCGATCTTCAGCGCCTCCTCGAGGTCGTGGCTGACGAAGATGATTGTCTTCTTCAACTCGGCCTGGAGTTGCAGAAGCTCGTCCTGCAGCTTGGTGCGGATCAGCGGATCGAGCGCCGAGAACGGCTCGTCCATCAACAGGATCGGCGCCTCGGTGGCGAAGGCGCGCGCCAGGCCGACACGCTGCTGCATGCCGCCCGAGAGCTCATGCGCGTATTTCTTCGACCATTGGTCGAGATGAACGAGCTGAAGCTGTTTCTGCACCCGCGCCTTGCGCTCGGCCTCCGGCACGCCGGCGAGCTCGAGGCCGAAACCGACATTCTCCTCCACGGTGCGCCACGGCAGCAGGCCGAATTGCTGGAACACCATCGCCACCTGCTTCTGCCGCAGGCGCCTGAGCGTTGCCTCGTCGCAGGTGACGACATCGACCGTGCGGTCGCCGTCCTTGACCAGCACCTGGCCGCGCGACACGACGTTCAGCCGGTTGACGGCCCTGAGCAGCGTCGACTTCCCGGAGCCCGAAAGGCCCATCAGCACCGAGATCTCGCCCTCATGCACGGTGAGATTGGCCCCGGCGCAGCCCAGCACATTGCCGGTCTTTTCGAGGATATCGGCGCGCGTGGCGCCTTTGTCGATCATTGCAAGCGAACCCGCCTGATCGGCGCCGAAGACGATATCGACATTTTTGAAATCAACCGCGACGCTCATTTCTTGCCTCCAACGCCGATACGCGTCATCCGGTCGAGCACGATGGCCAGCACGACGATGCCAAGGCCGGCCTCGAGCCCGAGGTCGATCCGGCGCGAGCCGAGCGCGCGGTTGATTTCAGTGCCGAGGCCGCCGGCACCGATCAGGGCCGCGAACACCACCATCGACAGCGACAGCATGATCGACTGCGTCAGGCCCGCCATAATGGTGGGCAAGGCCGAGGGTAGCTCGACCTTCCAGAGAAGTTGTCTTTTGGTGGCGCCGAACGCCTCGCCTGCCTCGACAATCGATTTCGGCACCGAAGTGACGCCGAGATGCGTGAGACGAACCGGGGTCGGAATGACGAAGATGATGGTGACGATGAGGCCGGGGGCGTTGCCAAGCCCGAACAGGGTCAGCACCGGGATCAGATAGACGAAGGTGGGCAGCGTCTGCATCAGGTCGAGCACCGGCAGCATGAAGCGGTAGACCTTCGGCTTGTGCGCGGCCCAGATACCGAGCGGAACGCCGATGGCCATCGAGGCGGCGGCAGCAGCAACCACCAACACCAGAGTCTCCACGGTCTGCTTCCACAGGTTCTGGTTGATGATGAAGACGAGGCCGATGAAGACGCCGACGGCCAGCGGCCGCGAACGCTGCAGGAACCAGGCGATAACGGCAATTACAAGCGCCAGCAGCACCGACGGCACCATCAGCAGCAGGTCCACCGCCCCGTCGAGGATGAAATTCAGGCCGTTCGAGAACGCCCTGAAAATCGTATCGAAATTGTCGGTGAGGAAACTGAAGAAGGCTTTGCCCCACAAACCTATGGGG
>NZ_RZSC01000285.1:0-7078 GCF_003998155.1 Mesorhizobium sp. M1E.F.Ca.ET.063.01.1.1 | reverse complement strand
GACGAGGACAATGTGCTGGAGGCCGGCCTCGGCTTTGCCGTGAAGACGACCAAACGCGACTTCATCGGCCGCGATGCGGTGCTGCGGAAAAGAGAGGCCGGTTTGAGCCGCCGCCTGGTACAGTTTCGCCTCAAGGACCCGCAGCCCCTGCTCTTCCACAACGAGGCGATCCTGCGCGACGGCAGGATCGTCGGCCCGATCACCTCCGGCAATTACGGCCATCATCTCGGCGGCGCGATCGGCCTCGGCTATGTGCCGTGCAAGGGCGAAAGCGAGGCGGACATTCTGGCCTCGTCCTACGAGGTGGAGATCGCCGGTGAGCGCTTCGCCGCGGAAGCATCGCTGAAGCCGATGTACGACCCGAAGGCGGAACGGGTGAGGATGTAGCGCGGTTTTCCCCTTCTCCCCTTGTGGGAGAAGGTGTCGCCGAAGGCGACGGATGAGGGGTGTTCCAGGGAACGCCAGCGTCTCACTCCGCTGGAATACCCCTCATCCGTCTCGGCGCTGCGCGCCGATCCACCTTCTCCCACAAGGGGAGAAGGGAAGTCCGGCCCTCAAAACCTTTCCAGCCTCGCCCGCACCTTATCAAGGAACGCCGCCCGGCTCTTCGGCGTCGAGGAATCCATCAGATAGTGCGCCAGGAAGAATGTCCGGCAGCGCGTGGCGCAGAGCGCCCGAATGCCGCGCAGGATCGTCTTGCGGCCCGGCTGGCCGACGACGACGCTCCACCACGTCGGTGCGCCGCAGGTGGTGATGACGCCGACCTTGGTCACATGCCTCATCAGCGACGTGATCCGCCCTCCGCCGGCCGGCAGCTTGAAGGCGATTTCGGTTGCCCAGACCCGATCGAACCAGCCTTTCAGCATCGCCGGCAGGCCGTACCACCAGGTCGGGTACACGAACAGGATCGCCTCGGCCCACATAAGATGATCGAAATGCGGCTCGAGCGCCGGATCGTCCGGGGCGCGGTCGTTATAGGAACGCCGCTCCTCGCAGCTCATCACCGGATTGAAGTTCTCGGCATAGAGATCGAGCAGCCGCACATCCCAGCCTCTCCCCTTCAGCACCTCTATCGCCGTATCGCGGATCGCCGCGCAATAGCTCTCGGGAACAGGATGGCAATAGACCACCAGCGCGCGCATCAGAATTGGTCCATGCTGGCAGCCACCTTCGCCATGAAGGTCTTGCGCGTCTCGTCGGTCGAGAGGTTCATCGAATAGTGCGCGAGATAGGAGACGGGCGCGCCGGGCTTTATCGTGGCTCGCAGCATGCGCTTTACGACCCTGCGCGGCGGATCGCCCATCAGCATCGCCCGGAACCGGCTGCCGCCATAGGTGGTGACGGCGGCAAGCTTCCGGATATTGTGCAGCGTCGGCTGCACCTTGCCGTCGACCAGCCTGAACGATACGCCGGGCAGGAAGACGCGGTCGAAGAAACCTTTCAGGATCGCCGGATAGCCGTAGTTCCAGACCGGAAACGACAGCACCAGCGCTTCGGCCCTTTTGAGGCGGTCGACGTAACCGGCGACAGCATCGCCCGGCGCGCGCTGGTCGTGGTAGCCGAGCCGTTCGGCCCGCGTCATCCGCGGATCGAAGTCCTCAGCGTAGAGATCACAGTCGTCGATCGTATGTCCCGCCGCCGAGAGCCGCTCGACGATCATCCGGTGCAGGCCGGCATTGAAGCTGGTCTCCACCGGATGAGCGAAAAGCACGAGGACGTTCATCAACTCGCCTTTTGCAGCCCCTTGAACAGGAAGGACTTGCCGGAGCGATAGTCATAGCCTGGGTTCTCCCATGCGATCATCTTGCCGGGATTGAGCAGGCCTTGCGGATCGGTCTCACGCTTGAAGGTAAGCTGAACCTCGTCCGTCTGCTTCATGCCGCCCTCTTCGAGAGTGTAGCGGTGCGGGTTGAAGATCCAGCAGCCGTTGTCCTCATGGATGCGGATGATCTCGTCGAGCCGTTCCTCCGTGGTGAAGCGGACCAGCGGCAGGCCGGCGGCGCCGATGGCGCCATCGAAGCGGATGAATTCGAGATGCGCCGGCACCTCGTCGCCGAAGCGGTCGACCATCGCCTTGACATGAGCCAGATGATCCGGCGACGGGTAGCGCACCTGCAGATAGGTGATCGTCGGATCGACCCGGATCGCCCGCAGCGTCGTGTGGTTCCAGGTCAGTTCGTAGGCCGGCGGCAATCCCTTCAGGTCGGTCTCCTGGTCGGCCCTGAAGACAATTTCGCCTTTGCTGGCCCGGACAAACGCGACGAACGCATCCATCGCGTGCGGCGCGATCATGCAGACCACGATGCTCTGCTCGCGCCTGAAGAACTTCTGATGCCGCTTGAAATAGTCGTAAGGAATGGGCGCCGCGATCGACGTGATCAGCTTGGCCAATATGCCATCCTGGACGGCGAGATCGTTGCCGAAGCCGGCCGCGTCCATGAAATCGTCGAAGCCGACAATGACGTCGATCCAGTCGTAGGAGGCCGTCAACGGCATCTCGACCTCGGTGATGATGCCGTTGGTGCCGTAGGCGTGCATGACCTTGAGCACGTCCTCGCCGATCAGTTCCATGACGCGCGGCTCGGCCTCCATCGTCACGGTCCTGAGCCGGATGACGTTGCCGAGGTCGCGCAACCCGCCCCAGCGGATCGAGCCGACACCGCCTGAGCCGCCGGCGACGAAGCCGCCGATCGATGCCGTGTTGTAGGTGGACGGCGACATGCGCAGTTCCTGGCTGGAATGCGCGCGCGTCGCCTTGTCGATATCGGCCAGCACCGCGCCCGGTCCGGTCACGACGCGCCCTGGCGCGATCGCCTTTACCTCGTTCATCTCGGCGAGGTTGAGCACCACGCCGCCCGACAGCGGCATTGCCTGCCCGTAATTGCCGGTGCCACTGCCGCGCGGCGTCACCGGGATGCCATGCCGATGGCAGGCGGCGAGCACGCGGATCACTTCCTCCTCGTTCTTCGGCGTGACGATCAGGTCGCCGGTGATATGGTCGAGCTGCTGCTTCAGCACCGGGCTGTACCAGTAGAAGTCGCGGCTCTTCTGCTGGACGATGGCCGGATGGTCGTCGATCTTGAGTCCTTGAAGATCGCGCTGCAGCGCTGCGGTATCCATCATCCCACCATCAATTCGTCGAGTTCGGTATAGTCCGGCAGCCGGCATTCGATCGCCCTGCCCGCACGCACCACGATGCGATCCGATTCGGGCCGCGACAGCAATTCGGTCCAGCTCCGTCCCTTGAAGACGATGAAGTCGGCACTGCCGCCGGCCGCGAGCGTTCCGGCATCATCGAGCCGCATCACCTCGGCCGGCGTTGCCGCCACCGCCTTCGGCCAGTCGCCGACCGGGTGGTCGAAATGCAGGATGCGCGTCGCCATCCGGTAGACTTCGAGCATGTCGAGATCGCCATAGGCGTAGAATGGGTCGCGCGTGTTGTCGGAGGCGATACAGACCTTGATGCCGCGCGCTTTCATTTCGTGCAGCAGCGTCACGCCGCGCCAGCGCGGTGTCGTTCCATTATTGCGCCTGTCCTGCAGATAGAGGTTGCACATCGGCAGCGACACCACGGCGAGGCCCGCCTTCGCCACCTTGTCCAGCGTGTCGAGCACCTCGAGATCCGGCTGGCGCGAGAGCGAGCAGCAATGGCCGACGAGGATGTTGCCCTCGAAACCGTTCCATAGCGAGGCCTCGGCGATCTTCTTCAGCGAGATCGCCGCGACGTCATCGGTCTCGTCGGCATGGAAATCGAGGTCGAGCCCATGCTTGATCGCCTGCGCAAAAACCCGGTCGAGCAGTTCCTCCAGATCGGGCACCATGTAGGTGACGACGCCGAGCACACCCTTGGCCGCGGCGACGCGCTTTGCCAGCCGCTCGAACCAGGCCTTGTCGCGCACGCCTTCGATACCGAGCAGGCAGGCGGCCTGCAGGTCGATGCGGCCGCGCCATCTCTCGCGCACCGTCTCGAACACCGGCCAGGAGATCTCCTCCTGCGGCGGCACGCTGTCGAGATGCGTCCGCAGGGCCTTGGTGCCATGCGCGTAAGCGCAGCGCAGCGAGAAATCCATGCGGCGCGCGACGTCCTCCGCGCTCCAGCGCGCCGCACGGTCGGCGCCGGTGGCGTTGAGCGCACCCATGAAGGTGCCGTCGGGATTGGGTTTTCGAGGCCAGATGTGGCCCTTGTCGATATGGGTATGGCAGTCGACGAAACACGGCAGCACGATGCGGCCGCCGAGGTCGATCGCGTCGGCCGAGGCCTTCGATCCGCCATGCGCGACGATGCTGGCAATCTTGCCGTCGGCGACGGCGATGTCGGCGAGCGCGAAGCCGTCGCTGTCGAAGGTTGCGAAGAGGCCCGGCGTCAGCGACGCATGCAGCCGGACATTGCCAAGCCGGTATGACGCTGAGTCCGGAATCAACTGCTGCGCTCCTGGGTGACGGGACGAACCATCCTACCGCTCCTGCTTCAGCGCGCTCTCGTGCCAGCGGCGCAGGATGAGATGCGACACCAGCGACAGAACCAGGAAGATCAGTATGCCGGTGAGCGAGATCAGGATCAGCGCCGCGAACAGCCTGGGCGCATTGAGCCGGTAGCCGGCCTCGATGATGCGGGAGGCAAGCCCGGACGATTGCCCCTGCGCGCCGGCGACGAATTCGGCCACCACCGCGCCGATCAGCGACAGGCCGCCTGCGATCTTCAGCCCGCCGAGGAAATAGGGCATCGCCGCCGGCAGGCGCAGATAGCGTAGTTGCTGCCAGCGTGTCGCGCCGTTGAGCTTGAACAGGTCGCGCAGATTGCGGTCGACCGAATTCAGCCCGAGCGTGGTGTTGGAGAGGATCGGGAAGAAGGCCACGATCCAGGCGCAGAGCAGGAGCTTCGTCGTCTGGTTGTTGATGTAGATGTTGATCAGCGGGAAGATCGCGACGATCGGCGTCACCTGCAGCACGATGGCGAAGGGGAAGAACGACATCTCCACCCATTTCGACTGCGCGAACAGCACCGCCAGCCCGACACCGCCGATGACGGCAAGAAGCAGGCTGAGGAAGGTTATTTTTAGCGTTACCAGCAGTGAGGAAGACAGCAGCCCGGCATCGTCGTGCAGCGTCTGCAGCACCACGCCCGGACGCGGCAGGATGTATTGTGGGATCTCGTTCCAGACGCAGATGCGGTCCCACAGCCAGATTGCCAGCACCATGATCGCCAGCGGCAGCACCCATTTGCCGATCCGCTCCAGCCGCTCCTGGCGGACGCGGCGCGCCTCTTCGGGATCGAGCTTCAGCGCGGTGTCTTCAATGGCCGTCATGATGAGGTCCGGCAGTTGAGTTGATGGCATTCACCAGCACGTCCGAGGCTTGCCGGCAAAGCGCGGCGTAGTCGGGCGAAGTCCGGAACACCTCGTCGCGCGGATAAGGCGCGTCGATGGCGAGCTCGCCGAAGACACGACCCGGCCGCGCGGCCATGACGACGACGCGGCTCGACAGGAACACGCTTTCGAAGACGCTGTGGGTGACGAAGACGACGGTGAAGCGCTCGTCCTGCCAAAGCTCCAGAAGATCGTTGTTGAGCTTGAAGCGGGTAATTTCGTCGAGCGCGGCGAAGGGCTCGTCCATCAAGAGGATGCGCGGCTTCGTCACCATGGCCCGCGCGATCGAGACGCGCATCTTCATGCCGCCGGAAAGCTCGCGCGGCACGGCGTTCTCGAAACCATTGAGGTGGACGCGCGCCAGCATCTCCATCACAGCGGGTTCCGCCCTGGCACGCGACACGCCCTTCAGCCTGAGCGGCAGCCAGACATTGTCGAAGACGCTGGCCCAAGGCAGCAGTGTCGGCTCCTGGAAGACGAAGCCGATATTCGAGCGGTCGATCGAGCCGCGCCAGTCGAGCTGCCCGGAGGTCGGCGTCGACAGGCCGGCGATCAGCCGCAGCGCCGTCGACTTGCCGCAGCCGGACGGGCCGAGCAGGCTGAGGAAATCGCCCTCCCGGATCGCCAGGTTGACCTTGCTCAGCGCCGTCACCCCGTTGGAAAAGGCCTTGCCGACATTGCGGAGCGCCAACAGCATCGGGCCTTCACCCGATGCCGTTGCCGGCGCCTGCGCCACTTTCTCCAGCTTCACGGTTACTTCTTCAGGTCCAGCCCGACGCCCTTGTTGATGAAGGCAAGCGTGTAGGCTTTCTTGATGTCGATGCCCGGCTGCGCGACCTTGGCCTTGACCATCTTGTCGTAGAACCCCTGGATGCGTGCATCGGTCATGGCGCCGATGCCGAGCTTTTCCGAATCGCCGGAATCGACAATGCCGAACTTCTTCAGCTGTTCGATCGAGAAGGCGATCTGCTCGTCCGTCATGTCCGGATTGTCCTTCTTGATCATCTCGTTGGCGGCCTTGTTGTCACCGTAGAGATAATTGTACCAGCCCTTGGCCGAGCCATCGACGAAGCACTGGACGACCTCGGGCCGCTTGTCGATCGTGTCCTGCATCACCTCGATGGTCGTCGCGTAAGTATCCCAGCCGTTGTCGGCAAGCAGGAACTGGTTCGGCACGAACCCACCCTGCTTCTGCACCGCGAAGGGCTCAGACGTCACATAGCCCTGCTGGATCGACTTCTTGTTGGCGATGAAGGGCGCCGGATTGAAGGTGTAGGGCACGCGCTTGGCAGCGTCGAAGCCGAGATCGGTCACCATCCACTGGAAGAAGGTCTGCGCGCCCTCGTCGCCGAGGATATACTGGTCGGCGTTCTTCAGGTCCTCCCACTTGTCCAGCCCCTGCCCCGGCTGGGACATGATGACCTGCGGGTCCTTCTGGAAGTCGGCCGCCACAACGCGCATCGGGATGCCCTGCTGCACCGCATCGAAGGCCGAGAGCAGGTTGCCACCCATGTAGAAATCGATCTTGCCGGCAAGCAGCATCGGCCGGCCGCTGACCTGCGGCCCGCCCTGCATGATGGTGACGTCGAGGCCGCAAGCGGCGTAGGTGCCGTCGGCGATCGCCTGATAGTAGCCGCCATGTTCCGGCTCGGCCAGCCAGTTGGTGCCGAAGGTGACTTTCTCGTTGGCGGCCGCGCCCAGCGTGCCTGCCG
>NZ_RZSC01000284.1:0-7085 GCF_003998155.1 Mesorhizobium sp. M1E.F.Ca.ET.063.01.1.1 | reverse complement strand
CCGTCTCGGTGCTCCCCGCCGGCGAGGCGGGAGCGGCGACGCCTTTCGACAAGGCCGTGTTGCCGCATGACGAGCGGCATTTGCGCCGCCGGGCCATCGAGACGGCGGCCGGCGGCAAGATCCTGGTCGACCTGCCCGAGCCGGTGGCGCTGAACGATGGCGACCGGCTGGTGCTGGAGGACGGCCGTCAGCTCGAAATCGTCGCGGCGCCGGAAGAGGTCTACGACATCCGCGCCCGCGATGCCGTGCATCTCACCGAGCTTGCCTGGCATATCGGCAACCGCCATCTCGCTGCGGCGATCGAGGCGGACCGCATCCTGATCCTGCGCGACCATGTCATCAAGGCGATGCTGGAAGGGCTCGGTGCCACGGTGAGCGAGGTTTCGCTACCCTTCAGTCCGGTGCGCGGCGCCTATTCCGGACATGGCCACGACCATGGTCATGATCATCATGCGCATGATCATCATGGTCACGACCATCACGATCATCACGATCATCACGATCATGATCATTCGCATGACCATCATCACGACCACCATCACCATGACTGAGCCCGGCATAGCGCTGCTGCGCCTGATGGCCTGGCTGTCGCCGTCCTTCCCGGTCGGCGGCTTCTCCTACAGCCATGGTCTCGAAAGCGCGGTGCATGATGGGCTGGTCGCCAACCGCGACGATCTTGCCGGCTGGCTGGAGACGCTGGTCGAGATGGGCTCTGGCTGGAACGATGCGGTGCTGTTTGCCGAAAGCTGGCGGCGCGCGCGCGACGGCGGCGATCTGGCGGAAGTTGCCGCCCTGGCCGAGGCGCTTGCCGGCTCGCAGCAGCGGCACATGGAAACCATGCTGCAGGGCGCGGCCTTCCTCAAGGCGGCGTCGGCCTGGCCGTGTCCCGCGCTGGAGCGCCTGCCGAGCGACTGCGCCTATTGCGTCGCTGTCGGCGCGGTCGCCGGCAGCCACGGCATCGGTCTCGCCGAGGCGCTGTCCGCCTTCCTCCAGGCCTTCTTCTCCAACCTCGTCCAGGCAGGGATCAGGCTCGGCGTCGTCGGTCAGGTCGACGCCGTCGCATTGTTAGCCGGCTTCGAATCTCTGGCTCTTGCAACGGCGTCGCGAGCGGCCAATTCCTCGCTCGAAGATCTCGGTGGCGCGGCCTTCATGTCCGACATCGTGGCGATGAGGCACGAAACGCAGTATTCGCGGCTGTTCCGCTCATGACCGTCCTCGCTTTCACCCTCTCCCTCGTCCTGCTCCTGATCACCACGCTGCATGTCTATTGGGGCATAGGCGGCATCTGGCCGGGAACGGACGCGAAATCCTGCGCCCATGCGGTTGTCGGTTTCCGCGGCGTCGACGAAATGCCGTCGCCTGTCGCGAGCTTTGCCGTCGCCGCTTGCCTGGCGCTCGCCACCCTGTGGCCGTTGGCGCTCGAAGGCGTCTTCGCCGCGCCCTTTCCAAAGGAGGGGCTGGCTGCCACCGCGCTGCTCATCGGCCTCGTCTTCCTCGGCCGCGGCATTGCCGGCTTCACGCCCTGGTGGCGCCGGCTCACCCCGGAACAGCCCTTCGCGCGGCTCGACCAGCGCCTTTATTCGCCGCTCTGCCTGTCGATCGGGCTGGGCTTCGCAGTCCTTGCAATCTCGGAGTTCCCGGCATGACCCAACCCAACGGTCCCCTTCGCATCGGCATCGGCGGTCCTGTCGGTTCCGGCAAGACGACGCTCACCGAAAAGCTCTGCAAGGCGTTGCGCGATCAATTCTCGATCGCCGTCGTCACCAACGACATCTACACAAAGGAAGACGCCATGATGCTGGCCCGCCTGCAGGCGCTGCCGGAGGAGCGCATCGTCGGCGTCGAGACAGGCGGCTGCCCGCACACCGCCATCCGCGAGGACGCCTCGATCAACCTGCGGGCCATTGCCGAGCTGAACAGAAAA
Source organism: Mesorhizobium sp. M1E.F.Ca.ET.063.01.1.1 (assembly GCF_003998155.1). Taxonomy (NCBI): domain Bacteria; kingdom Pseudomonadati; phylum Pseudomonadota; class Alphaproteobacteria; order Hyphomicrobiales; family Phyllobacteriaceae; genus Mesorhizobium; species Mesorhizobium sp. M1E.F.Ca.ET.063.01.1.1. The sequence continues at coordinate 5,161 of NZ_RZSC01000284.1, read as the reverse complement.
TTTCCCGACCTCGACATCGTCTTCATCGAGTCCGGCGGCGACAATCTCGCGGCCACCTTCTCGCCGGACCTCGCCGATTTGACGCTTTATGTCATCTCGGTTTGCCAGGGCGAGGAGATCCCCAGGAAGGGCGGCCCGGCCATCACCCGCTCCGACTTCCTCGTCATCAACAAGAGCGATCTGGCACCCTATGTGAACGTCAACCTTGACGTGATGGAGGCGGACGCCGCCCGCATGCGCGGCAAGCGCCCCTTCGGCTTCACCGACCTGTCGCGCGGCAAGGGTCTGCAGGCGGTGATCGATTTCATCGTCGAGCATGGCGGGCTGCAATCGGCGCGGCCTGCCGCCTGAGCGGAGAGCCGGCCTGACCCACCAGTTTGCGGTTGCTGGTCGCCGCCATGCACGGCATGCTTCGGAAAACTGGAGGATTTTCGATGAGCATCGCCCGCCTGAAGAAGGAACCGCTGACCAACCTGCCTTATTACGAGGAGCGGGTCGATCTCGCCGCCGCTTTCCGCTGGACGGCACGGCTCAACATGCATGAGGCGGTGGCCAATCATTTCTCGCTGTCCGTCAACGAGGACGGCACAAAATTCCTGATGAACCCCAACCAGGTGCATTTCTCGCGCATCAAGGCGAGCGACCTGCTTTTGATCGACGCCAACGATCCGGACACGCTGTCCGGCCCCAACGCGCCAGACCCCACGGCCTGGGGCCTGCATGGCGCCATCCACCGCAACGTGCCGCATGCGCGCTGCGCCATGCACGTGCATTCTATCCATGCAACGGTTCTCGCCTCGCTGGCCGACTCGACCTTGCCGCCGATCGACCAGAACTCGGCCATGTTCTTCAACCGCCATGTCGTCGACGCCCACTATGGCGGGCTGGCCTTCGAGGAGGAGGGCGAGCGCTGCTCCAAGCTGCTCGTCGATCCCAAGGTCAAGGTGATGGTCATGGGCAATCACGGCGTGATGGTCATCGGCGATAGTGTCGCCGACACCTTCAACCGCATGTTCTATTTCGAGCGTGCCGCCGAGACCTACATCAAGGCGCTGTGGACCGGCCGGCCGCTGCGCACGCTCTCCGACGAAATCGCTGAAAAGACGGCGCGCGAGGTGGACGACTATCCCGGCCAGGCCGAGCGCCATCTTTCCGAACTGAAAGCGATCCTCGACGAGGAAGAGCCGGTCTACCGGAACTGAAGCTTCTTCCTTCTCCTCCGGTCACGCCACGCAATGCACACAACTTCTGTGACTGGCGTGACTGATAAGGCCGAGGCTTGATTGCCACGTGGTTCCCCCAATCCGTCGCTGCTTCGCAGCGCCACCTTTCCCCCCTCCGGAGGGAAAGGAAGGGAGCGTTGCTGGACGAGCGTTGACGGCAAAAAGCTTGGCGCCTTTCCTCTACCCCGTCGATCGGGGGAGAGGTGGCTCGGCGTAGCCGAGACGGAGTGGGGGTCGACCCCGCTACTAGACAATGCATGCGCCAAGCTGCCATGCACGCTATAGCCAAAGATCAGCCGCAACGCGGATGAGGGGCAGCGCCTACTTTGGCGATTTTCTCAAAGCCCCAACTGCGCCCGCAGCTCGTCCGCGCTGTTGATCACGATGGCGCCGGGCGGTCCTTCCATCGGCGCCTCAGGCCAGAAGATCGTCTTCATGCCAGCCGCCAGCCCGGCCATGGCGCCGGTCTGGCTGTCGTCGATTGCGACCGCATCGGCCGGATCGACGCCGGCGAGATAAGCGGCGCGCAGGAAGGGTTCCGCATGCGGCTTGCCTTGGCGCACGTCGTTGCGGCTCACTGTGTGCATGCCGGGATAGACAAGCCCCACCGCGCCGAGATTGGCGTCGACGATCAGCCGGTCGGAATTGGACACCACCGCCTGCTCGACGCCCAGCGCCCGCAATTGGTTGAATACCTCGATCGCGCCGGGGCGCGGCTTCAGCGTCTCGGCCATCGGCAGATAGTGGTCGTATTTGCGCACGATCCAGTCGTCGAAGGGCAGGTCGAGCCCAAACTGGTCGCGCAGCATCTCGTAGACCGGCCACGCCGCGACGCCGAGCACCCGCTCGTGCAAATTGGTCGGCGGCGCTATGCCGACGCTTCGCAGTGCAGCCACCAGTGCTGCCTCGTGCAGCGGTTCGCTGTCGACCAGCGTGCCGTCCATGTCCCAGAAAACCGCTTTCGGCGTCATGCAAGGCTCCTTTGCCGATCCCCTTAATGCGTTTGCGCGCCGAGATAAACCGTCCCGCTGGCAATTGGTTGGCGCAAGGGCGGATTGGTCCGTTCGGGACTGCTGACCGCCGCAAGCAATTGCCCTTTCAATTGACAATTGCGCATAGCCGCTTTCGTTGTAATCTATAGCGCCCGTCAACAAAGCGGGCGGGGAGGCAGGATGTGAACGCGCGACAGGAAACCGGCAGCACCAGGTTGGACGACGCCGCGCGCGCCGGCTGGCTTTACTATGTCGCCGGCAACACGCAGGACCAGATCGCCGCCAAGCTCGGCATCTCCCGGCAGACGGCGCAGCGGCTGGTGTCGCTGGCGATGTCTGAAGGCTTGATCAAGGTGCGGGTCGATCATCCGATCGCCAATTGCCTCGACCTCGCCGCGCGGCTGAAGTCGCGCTTCGCGCTGGATCTGGTCGAAGTGGTGCCGAGCGATCCGACCTCGACCTCGACGACGATCGGCGTCGCCGAGGCGGCGGCGGCCGAGATCGAGCGGCGGCTGCGTTCGCCGACGCCCATCGTCATGGCGATCGGCACCGGGCGCACGCTGAAGGCGGCGATCGAGCTGCTGCCGCCGATGGAGTGCCCGCAGCACAAGGTCGTGTCCTTGACCGGCAACATCTCGCCCGACGGCTCGGCCGCCTTCTACAACGTCATCTTCACCATGGCCGATCGGGTCAAGGCGCGCTCCTTCCCGATGCCGCTGCCGGTCATCGCCTCCTCGCCGGAAGAGCGCGATATGCTGCTCAACCAGCCGATGATCCAGCCGACGCTGGCGCTCGCCGCAGAGGCCGATGTCACCTTCGTCGGCATCGGCGACCTTGGCCCGAAGGCGCCGCTCTATGAGGACGGCTTCATCTCGGAAGGTGAGCTCAAGGCATTGCAGAAAGCCGGCGGCGTCGCCGAGATCGTCGGCTGGGTGTTCGACCGCGAGGGCCGCATGATCGAAGGCATCACCAACGATCGCGTGTCCTCCGCGGCCTTGCCGTCGCGCGAGAAGTCGCTGGTCATTGCGCTGGCCATGGGCGAGCGCAAGTTGCCGGGCATCCTGGCCGCCGTGAACCGGCGGCTGGTCAACGGCCTCATCACCGACGAACGGACGGCGGCAGCCCTGCTCGGCAGCGCATGAGCAGAGCCGCAGGCTCCAAATGGATCATGCGCCGGCGGGCAGCCGCCAATAAAAAAGAGCCGGCTATTTGTAGTGTCCGCGCGGATCATTGCCGTCGAGGAAGCCCATGTCGCGCTGCAGATGCTCCGACAGTTCCCTTACATCGACATAGCCGCGCCGGCGGCTGGCGAACCATGAAAACTCCCGTGCCAACAGCGAAATCCAACCGCGGGCCGGGGACGAAACGACTTTTTCCTGTATCGTGGTCATGATCATCAGCCTTCGCCATGCTTGAACTGGGTTGATCGTCGACCCCACATATCGGTGTTAGCGGCCAGTGCTTCCAATCAAACGTCGATCATGACCCATAAAGAGGCCTTATGCCCGATCTCAGCGCCCGACAGTTTGCCCAACTCCCGCCGCTGCAGGCGATCCGCGTGTTTGAGGCCGTGGCCAGGCACCTTTCCTTCACCAAGGCCGCCGAGGAACTCGGCATGACGCAAGCCGCCGCGAGCTATCAGATCAAGCTGCTCGAGGAACGCATAGGCGCGCCCTTGTTCCTGCGCAGGCCCAAGCAGATCGAACTGACCGAGCCCGGCCAGCGCCTGGCGCCGGCCGTCAGCGAGGCGTTTTCGTTGCTGAGCGGCGCCTACTCGGCCGCCCGCGCCGGCGCGGAAGGCGTGCTTTGCGTTTCCACCTTGCTTACTTTCGCCTCGAACTGGCTGGCGCAGCATCTGGGCTCTTTCCAGGTCGCGCATCCCGCGCTGGCCGTGCGCGTCGATACCTCGAACCGCGTCGTCGATTTCGCCCGCGAGGACATCGACATAGCCATCCGGTCCGGCGGCGGCAAATGGCCGGGCGTGGAAACGCATATGCTGTTCAAGGCCGACTTCACCCCGGTGCTCAGCCCCAGGCTCGCGGCCAGCATCGGTGGCGTCAACGAACCGGCCGACCTGCTCAAGCTCCCCATCCTCGATCCGGGCGACATCTGGTGGCAGGAATGGTTCGCGCTCGCGGGTCTGCCGGCCGAGGAACTCGCCAGCCGCCCCGGTACCAGCATGGGCGCGCAGGCCTATGAGGCGAATGCCGCCATGGCCGGCCACGGCGTGGCGATCCTGACCAGGGCGCTGTTCAAGAACGAACTCGCCGACGGCCGGCTGATCCAGCCCTTCGACCTGGTCGGCGACGATGGTCATGCCTACTGGCTGGTCTATCCCACGGCGCGGCGCAACGTGCCGAAGATCCGCGCCTTCCGCGATTGGATCCTCGCCGAGATCGCTTGCCAGTAGCCGGACGCGGCCCAACCATCGAAGCGGACTTCCGCCACGCGCCGCCAAAGCGCATGGCGTCGATTTGTGCTGCGCTGCAGCATCGATTCCGCCTTGACATAATTCACGCTAGGTGAGTAATTGCTCACAGCCAAGGCAAATGCTCATCTTGGTTTTAGGGAGGAATTGATGAAACTTCGCACGCTCACCCTGGGCCTGTTGTCGGCCAGCGCCCTCGCTTTCGCCGCGCATGCCGAATCCATCACCATCGCCACCGTCAACAACGGCGACATGGTCCGCATGCAGAAGCTGACGGACGACTTCACGAAGGCCAACCCCGACATCAAGCTCAACTGGGTCACGCTTGAAGAGAACGTGCTGCGCGAGCGCGTCACCACCGATATCGCCACCAAGGGCGGCCAGTACGACGTGATGACCATCGGCACCTATGAGGTCCCGATCTGGGCAAAGCAGAGCTGGCTCTTGCCGCTCGACAAGCTTGGCGACGACTACGACGTCAAGGACATCATCCCGGCCATTGCCGGCGGCCTTTCGGT
>NZ_RZSC01000283.1:0-7110 GCF_003998155.1 Mesorhizobium sp. M1E.F.Ca.ET.063.01.1.1 | reverse complement strand
GCTGGTCGATGCAGTCGCCAGCAGCGCCGGCGCCGATGAGGTTGCGTGGCACGCCGCAATGACGGCGTTCTCGATCCTGATGGCGCTGGCGCTTGCCGGCGTTGTGCTGCGCAACGCCGCCTTCATGGGCATTGTCGAACTCACGCTGAAGATGATGTCGGACATTGCCGCCGACGCCTTCCACCGCGTGCAGCGCTTCTCGACCGATTGGCACGCCAACAGCTTCGCCGGATCGACTGTGCGCAAGATCACGCGCGGCATGTGGGCGCTCGACCTGCTCAACGACACGATCCTGATCGCGCTGTTGCCGTCGCTCGTCATGCTCGTCGGCTCGACGCTGCTGCTCGGCTGGTTCTGGCCGATGATGGGATTGGTGGTCGCGATCGGCTCGGTGCTGTTCATTGCCGTCACCACGATGCTGTCGCTCGGCTATGTCGCGCCCGCGGCACGCCTTGCCAACAGTTGGGACACGCGCGTCGGCGGTTCGCTGGCCGATGCGGTGAGCTGCAACGCGGTGGTCAAGGGCTTCGGCGCCGAGACCCGCGAGGAGACGCGCCTTGCCAGGGTCGTGGCCAAATGGCGGCTGCGCACGGGCCGCACCTGGGTTCGCGGCACGCTCAACGGCACCACGCAAGGTACGATGCTGCTTCTGATGCGGGCCGCGGTGATCGGCCTTGCGCTGATGCTCTGGGCATGGGGGCAGGCGAGCGCTGGCGATGTCGCCTTCGTGCTGACGTCGTTCTTCGTCCTGCAAGGCTATCTGCGCGACATCGGCACGCATATCCGCAACCTGCAGCGCTCGATCAACGACATGGAGGAACTGGTCGACTTCCGGTCGGAGCCGCTCGGCATCGAGGACCGGCCCGGTGCGCCGCCGATCCGGATCACCGACGGCCGCATCGCGTTCGACAAGGTGACGTTCCATTACGGCAACCATCGGCTGCCGCTCTATCGCGACTTTTCGGTCGAAGTCGCGGCGGGAGAACGCATCGGACTGGTCGGGCATTCGGGATCGGGCAAGACGACCTTCGTCAAGCTGATCCAGCGCCTCTATGACGTGAACGCGGGCAGGATCCGGATCGACGGCCAGGATATCTCGCAGGTGGCGCAGGCATCGCTGCGCAGCCAGATCGCCATCGTGCAGCAGGAGCCGATCCTGTTCCACCGCTCGCTGGCCGAGAACATCGCCTACGCAAGGCCGGGCGCCACGCAGGCCGAGATCGAGCATGCGGCGAAGCTCGCGAGCGCGCACGATTTCATCGCCAATCTGCCCAAGGGCTACGGAACCCTGGTCGGCGAAAGGGGCGTGAAGCTGTCGGGCGGCGAGCGCCAGCGTGTGGCGATCGCGCGCGCCTTCCTGGCCGATGCGCGCATCCTGATCCTCGACGAAGCGACATCGAGCCTCGATTCCGAATCGGAGGTGCTCATCCAGAAGGCGATGGAGCGGCTGATGGTCGGGCGCACGACATTGGTCATCGCGCACCGGCTTTCGACCGTGCGTGCGCTCGACCGGCTGCTGGTTTTCGACCGCGGCCGCATCGTCGAGGAAGGCTCGCATGACGAGCTGATCCGACTCAATGGCGGCATCTACCGGCGGCTGTTCGAGCGCCAGGCGCTCGAACTGACCAAAGGGCTCGTCGCGTGAAACGGAAGGCATCCGGCTTCGGCCGGATGCCTTCCTGCCTTGCGGACAGTCAGCCGTAGTGCAGCTTGGGCTTGGGCTCAATACCGGTGAACTTGACACCGACGCGGTCGTTGCGCCGCCAGCGCACTTCCGCCCGATAGGCCACGCCATCGACCGGAACGTAGAGCAGGAAATGATCGGGAACGCGCGATTCCGGTGCCACTTTCAGTTCGGCGCCGCCGGGATGCATGTTGCGCACCGTGCATTTGACTTCGGAATTGTTGACGCCGGTCAGAATCGCCGCGCCTTTCAGCACGCGTTGCCGGTGCTTGTCTCTCGACTCGTTCTCAGCCATGGCGGGCAAGTCCTAACGGATCGCAACATGACGATCGTCATGCGGTGGCACCGCATCACGGATAGATGTCCCTGCTAAATTTAGGGTTACATTGCCCCCGCAAGCGATCTCTTTTTGCCGAAATAGAAACGGCGCCGCGATGGGCGCCGTTTCATTCTTCCTGTCGACGGGCTCAGATATAGGGCGAAATGCACTGCCGGCGCGGGCCATAGTAAGGCTGGAACGTGTTGTCCCAGGCCCGATACGAGCGGTAGCGGTCATAGCACCATTGGACATGGGCCCTGGACAGCCGCTCGGTCCGGTAGATGCGCCGCGGCTGGTAGTAGCGCGGATAGGGATCATAATAGTAGGGATCGTAGTAGTTGCCGTAGGCCAAGCTGCCCAGGCCCAGGCCGAGGCCTAAGCCAAGCAGGGCGGCGTCACCATCATTGAAATGCCGATGATGGCGGTGATGGCGCCAGCGCCAGTCGCCATTCCAATCGCCGCCATCCCAGTTGCGGGAGAAATGGCGGCTGCGGAAGTTGTCGCCGCGCCACCTGAAGTCGCGGCCGCGCCACTCGCCACCGCGCCGCCAGCGCCAGTCATACATCTGCGGCGAGTAGTTGTTGCCGCCGGCCCATTCGTCACGGACCGGGATGATTTGCGGCGCGGTCGCATTGGTCGCGGTCGAAAGATCGGGCTGCAGGATCGGGCCGGCAATCGACGGCACCGCCAAGCCCGCAAGAAGACCCAAGGTCATCAACCCGGATCCGAGGGAAGACAAGAGCGGTTTCATTTCACTCTCCAAGGAGTAAAGGCCCCACGCCCAGAAACACCCCGGGAATGGGCCTATTGATGGAACTTTTCGTCTGAACGGAAGATGAACGGAAAGGTTCCGTCAACCATGACGGGCATGCGCCTGGCTCTTGTGCTCGCCGTCGCTTGCGGGCAAAGGTCTCGGCCATGTCGCTGCGCCTCGCCACCTTCAACGTCGAGAACCTGATGAACAGGTTCGATTTTTCCGGCTATCGCAACCAGCTCAACGAGGACCGTACGCTGGCGCTGTTCGACATCCAGAGCGAGGCCGAATACAGGCTGCTGGAACAGGCGCGCGCCATCGCCCAGTCCGACGATACCCGCCAACTGACGGCGCTCGCCATAGCGGCAACCCGCGCCGACATCATCTGCATGCAGGAGGTCGACAACATCGAGGCGCTGAAGGCCTTCGAATATGGCTATCTCTTCAAGATGATCGGGCAGGGCTACCGCCAGAAATTCACCACCACCGGCAATGACGCCCGCGGCATCGATGTCGCGGTGATGATGCGCAGCGAGACCGCGCAGGGCCAGCCGATCGAGTTCGTGCGCATGACCAGCCACGCTTATGTCACGTTCGAGCAGTTCGACCTGTTCACGCCGGAACTGGCGGCGCTCGGGTTCCTGGCCAACGAGCGTATCTTCAGGCGCGACTGTCTGGAAATCGACGTGACGGTAGGCGGCGTGCCGCTGACGCTTTATCTGGTGCATTTCAAATCGATGGGTTCGCCGCGCAACGGGCTCGACGGCCGCGAGGCGACGATGCCGCTGCGCATCGCCGAGGCGCAGGCCGTGCGCCGTATCATCGAGGAGCGTTTCGGCAAGGATCATGCGGCGGACAAGCGCTGGGCGATCTGCGGCGACATGAACGACTATCGCCAGCGCGTGAAGATCGAAGGTGACAGCTTCGACGGCTATCGCTTCGAGGTGGTCGACGAAGCCCAGTCCGCTATCAGCGTTCTGACCGCCGGCGGGTTCTGCGAAAATGTCGTCGAGCGGCGGCCGGAGATGGATCGCTGGAGTTTCTACCACACACGTGGACCGGAAGAGCGGCATCTCTGCCAGCTCGACTATATCCTGCTGTCGAAAGCGTTTGCCGCGAAGAACGCGACGGCGGTTCCGGACATCATCCGCAACGGCCAGCCCTGGCGCACCATCTTTCCGCCGGGGCAGGAAGTCGAACGTTTCCCGCGTGCCGGCTGGGACAGGCCGAAGGCCTCCGACCATTGCCCGGTGGTGATCAACCTGGACATGGCGTGAGCCCGTGAGTTTCGACCTGCCACGCAACGTCATTCTGCCCGTCGACGAGGTCGACGTACGGCTCGACTCAAATTCTCATCCCTTCGAGCGCGACAACGAGGCAGCGATTGCCGAAAACTGGCAGCGCGAAATGGCAGCAAAGCCGGCGCTCTACGATGGCACCGTGGTGCTGCTTTCGGCGCTCGCCTATCGCGACAGCCGGCTTGTCGGCCGCTGCCATGCCGTGAAGTATTCGACCTTCATGCTCTGGCGCAAAAACCGTGAGCGGAGCGGCGCCGAGCATGCCTATGCGCATGCCGTGCTGGTTGCCGGCGACAATGCGCTGGTGGCGATCCGCATGGGCTCGCATACGGTGAACGCCGGCCGCGTCTATTTCGCCGCCGGCTCCTTCGAGCCGATCGATTTCCGCGACGGCCTCGTCGATGTCGACTTCAACATGATCCGCGAAGTGGGCGAGGAGACAGGGCTCGACCTGTCGGCGGCTCAGCGCGGACGGCGCTGATACGCGCTTTCGACAGCGAACGGCACGGTGATCTTCCGTCGCTACCGGGTCGCCGAGCCGGCCGATGAAATCGTGCGGCGCATCAGTGATTTCGTTGCCGCCGAAACCGAACCCGAAATCGAAGCTCCGGTCGTCATCCGCAGCGCCGATGATCTACCGGACGGGCTGATGGGCCATATGAAGCCGCTCATCGAATGGCATTTTGCGGAGAGCGACGAGAACTCCGACCTTTAATGTTACCTTGCAGGGGCGCGCGAAAATACTCCCGCGCCCCGTCAACCCATCGCCGGCCTGCCACCTGGACGGAAGCCGGACTATGGAAAGATTGGAGCCAACGCGTCATCCGGCGCGACCGCCGGGACGCCGGGCTTGCCCGCGAGGACTGTAGCTGGGCCATCGTCCTTGTAATAGTAGCTGTAGCCATTGATGGCGGGCGCGCCGCCAAGATGCGCGTAAAGAATTCTCGAACCTTCGGGGAAGAAGCCTTTCCTGGCCAGATCGATCAGGCCCTGCATCGACTTCCCCTCATAGACCGGATCGGTGATCATGGCCTCCGTGCGCGCCGCCAGCCGGATCGCGTCATTCGTCGCCTCCGAGGGAACGCCATAGGCCGGATAGGCATAGTCGGGATTGATCACGATTTCGTCGTCGCGCACGGCGCGGCCCAGCCCGACAAGGGCGGCGGTGTCGTCGACGATGCGGCGGACCTGGGCACGGGTCTGGGCGAGCGTTCCCGAGGCATCGATCCCGATCACGCGGTCGGCGCGGCCTTGCGCGGCGAAGCCAACGATCATGCCGGCCTGCGTCGAGCCGGTCACGACGCACACGATGATGTAGTCGAAAGCAAAGCCAAGCTCGGTTTCCTGCCTGGCCACCTCCTCGGCGAAACCGACATAGCCCAACCCGCCGAACTTATGCACCGAGGCGCCGGCCGGGATCGGATAGGGCTTGCCGCCTGCGTCCTTCACCGACTGGATTGCATCCTCCCAGCTTTTGCGGATGCCGATATCGAAGCCGTCGTCGACAAGCCGGCTGTCCGCGCCCATCAGACGCGTCAGCAGGATGTTGCCGACCCGGTCGTAGACCGCATCATAGTGCGGGACCCATTTTTCCTGGATCACCACGCACTTCATGCCGATCTTGGCCGCCGTCGCCGCGACCAGGCGCGTATGGTTCGACTGGACGCCGCCGATCGATACCAGCGTGTCGGCACCGGTGCGAATAGCGTCCGGCACGATATACTCGAGCTTTCGCAGCTTGTTCCCGCCCATGGCGAGCCCGGAATTGCAATCATCTCGCTTTGCGTAGACCTGCACCTTCCCGCCCAACGCCGCGCTCAGACGCGGCAGATGCTCGATCGGCGTCGGGCCGAAGGTCAGCGGATACCGTTCAAACTTTTCGAGAAGTGACATCGATTTGCCTCCGCCATGGTCGTTCTTTCGATAGGCAGAGGATAGACGAATTAGAGCGAAAGGTGCTCTCGAAGGTTCTCTCAGGATTTTTGCTGTTCTACAAGAAAATGCGCTAAGATTGCGGTAATCGTTCATTGAAAACCGCTCAAATGGAAGAATCTTCCACTTCAGCTCTCGACCGCATCGACGTCAAGATCCTGCGGGTCCTTCAGGCCGAGGGACGGTTGACCAATGCGGAGCTCGCGGCTCGCGTGAATGTCAGCGCCGCCACATGCCACCGGCGCACGCAGCGCCTGTTCGAAGAGGGCTATATCACCGGGGTCAGGGCGGAGATCGCGCCCGCCGCGGTAGGGCTTGGCGCGCTGGTGATGGTCGGCGTCGTGCTCGACCGTTCCACCCCGGAAAGCTTCGCCGCCTTCGAAGAGGCCGCGCTCAAGCTCAAGGAGGTGCTGGATTGCAATCTGGTGGCGGGCGACTTCGATTATCTGCTGAAGATAAGAGTTCGGGACATGGCGGATTTCAACAAGCTTCACGGGCAGAAGCTGATCGCGCTGCCGGGCGTCCGGCAGACCCGAACCTTCTTCGTCATGAAGGAGGTCAAGGAGAATGCGCGGCTTCCGTTTTGACGGGCTCTGCAACCCAAGGACGCAGCCTATTCATGCCTCAGCGCATCGATCGGGTCGAGCCTTGCGCCGCGCAGCGCCGGGAAGAAGCCGAACACCACGCCGATCAGCGCCGAGAAACCGACGGCGAGCAGGATGACTGCCGGGCTCGGCGCAAAGGGTATGGTCAACGTCGCCGAGGCAAGGCCGGCGAGCGCAAGCCCGATCAGGATGCCGATGATGCCGCCAAGCAACGACAGCACGGTCGCCTCGACCAGGAACTGGATGAGGATGTGCTTCTCATGCGCGCCGATCGCCAGCCTGATGCCGATCTCGCGCGTGCGTTCGGTGACGGACACCAGCATGATGTTCATGATGCCGATGCCACCGACCAGCAGGCTGACGCCGGCGACCGCGCCCAGCATGCCGGTCATGGTGGTGGTGGCGCTGGCCATCGCGTCGGCGATCTGGGTCATGTCGCGGATCGAGAAATCGGGATCGCGGTCCGGCGTGATGCGGCGCGTGTCACGCAGGATGTCCTCGACGCGCGGCTGCAGTTC
>NZ_RZSC01000282.1:0-7140 GCF_003998155.1 Mesorhizobium sp. M1E.F.Ca.ET.063.01.1.1 | reverse complement strand
CGGCGGCAACCACGCCACGATCCATGAAGACGATCCGGTTCGAGATGTTCTTTGCGAATTGCATCTCGTGGGTCACAAGCAGCGAAGTGATCCCTGACGACGTGACGTCCTTGATCACCTTCAGAACCTCCCCGACGAGTTCTGGATCCAGCGATGACGTAGGCTCATCAAAGAGCATCACATCGGGACGAACCGCCAGCGCCCGCGCGATGCCGGTGCGCTGCAGCTGGCCGCCCGACAGCTGGGAAGGATAGCTGTCCCGTTTCGCTGAGAGACCGACGCGCTCGAGCTCCCGCAGCGCGATTTCACGCGCCTCGTCCGAGGACTTGCGCTGAACCACGACAAGCGGATCCATCACGTTCTGGAGGACGGTCATGTTCTTGAAGACGTTGAACTGCTGAAAGACCATCGCTGTCCGGAGCCGGATCGCCTGGACAGCGGCCTTGTCAGCACGCTGGTAGTCCATCCGGATCTGATCGAAGGCGATAGTTCCTGACGAGGGCTTGGCCAGATAGTTGATGCATTTCAGCAGCGTGGTCTTGCCAGTGCCGCTCGGGCCGATGACCGACACCACATCACCTCGCTTTACCGAGAGATTGACGCCGTTCAGCACCTGCGTGCTTCCGTAGGACAGCTTTATGTCTTTGAGTTCAAGCATTTCTGGTTGGCCCTTCAAAGTGTGAGACGGACTGGCTTGATTGCATCACCCGGCCTCCGCATGGCCTAGAACGTGCATCAGCCGGTTCGCCCAGCCGAAGATCGAAATGGCGTGGATCAGGTCGATGATCTCGGCATCATCCATGCCCACGGATCGCAGCGAGGCGATGTCGTCCGCCGTCGCTTCCGACGGTGCTGCCGACAGACGGCGGGCAAAGCCGTAGATTGCGGCATCCCGCGGGCCAAGCTTTTCGGGTTGGTCGAGATAAAGCGCGGTGACCACGTCATCGCTCTTGGTCAATTCCGCGTGCCGGCGAGCGTGGACGACAGCGCAGAATTTGCAGCCATTGACGATCGATGCGCCCAACGCGCCAAGTTCGCGATCGGGGCGGGCAAGGCCGCCTTCGACATACATGATCGCGTTGAACAGGATCGTGCGAGCAAGATAGCTCTCGGGATCGTGCGCAAGGGTGCGCACATATTCCGAAACTTTCTTGGCGGACGGCGTGACCTTCATCGCTTCAAGCTGTTCGGGCGTGGCCTCGGAGAGTTCGACCGGCGCGATGTAGGGATGCCAATTCAGAGGCTTCAGGCGAACCGCGGAAATCATGCCGACCTCATCAATCGCAAGCCGGTCGCAACCCGTGTCTGGAAGTTTACGAAGGCAATCAATTCTGAGAGCGCGACGATCTGAGGGTTGTTCAACCCCGCTTGCGCCAACAGTACGATGTGGCTCGCCTCTGCTTTTTTGGGCGTCAGCGTGATCAGGTCGACATGCCGCGCGATGGTCGCCAATGGCTCGTCGAGATCACTTTCGCTCCGAGCCAAGGCCAGAAGCTGCTCCGTCGGATCAAGCTGAGCCAGTTGTACGTCATATTCGGCCATCAGGACCGGATCGGCATTCAGGGCGGCCATCCGACGGGCCAGAGCAGCTCGCAAATTCGGTGCAAGCCCTTGGTCATTTGCCGGTCGCAGGACCGAGAGGCGACATTCCTCCGCCCCTTGGACAAATTCGGGTCGAAGCCGCCGCGTAGCGAAAAGGGCATCTTCAGGCGAAAGACCGGCGGCCTTATCCATCGCGTCGATCACTGCACGGCCTCCTTCTGCAGAAGAGGTGTTGAATCGGCCCACTCGTCACCCAGAAGTTCGGGGATGTCGTAAGCGATCAGATTGGCGAAGTGCGTTTCGACATCTTCGGCAAAGAGCGATGCCGTAATGCCGCGGACGAGACGGTCGGCGCCGGCGCTGACTGCCGGGATATCGCCCGAGACCTTGCCGTGGGTCAGCATGGCGGCATCGTTGAAGCAGTGAATGTGTGACAGCATTGGGCAGGAACCGGGGACGCGTTCGCGAAACTCGAAAGCGGGACCGAGATCGGGGGCCTCCGACATGCCGGCACGTGGCGGCCCCATATCGGGTGTATATCGACCATCCGACCATGTGCGGATATGCGGGGCGATCGCTGCAAACTCGGGGCGGTCGCTGAAGTCGTTTGAGAAGCCGGTCGCGGCGATCAGGAAGTCGAAGCGCATTGGCCCTTGCGTGGTTTCAACCAGAAGGCCTTCCGCATCTTGCTCTACCGAGACGATGCCGCAGTCGAGCAAGAACCGGGCGTTGGGGTGGCGAGACACGCGGAGTGTCGATGAACGCGGCGGCGGCGTCTGGGTCGAGGCGGTGTAGTCGAAGAATTTCCATTTCCAGGCATCGGGCAGGTGGTAGATGCCGTGTACGACACCCTGGCTGCCGATGCCGGTCAGCTTGTTGATGCGCGGCATTTCCTTGCGGCGGATCAGCATGTCGACAGAGCCGGCGCCCGCCTCAAGCGCCGTTGCGGCATTGTCCATGGAAGAGGCACCGGCGCCGATGACCGCCACACGCTTGCCTTTCAGCGCATCGAAATCGATGTTGTCGGCAGAATGGGCCAAATAGGTGCGATCAATGCCCTTGAGGAAATCGGGCACGGCGAAACCGCCGAGGCCCGACCGACCCGTGGCCAAAACGAGATGGCGGGTCAGAACCCGGCCCGTTTCCGAACCTTCGACGTCGATGGCGATTAGATCGTCGACAGGCGCGACACCGGTCATGCGCACGCTGTTTCGCACCGGCAGATCAAGCACCTTGCGATACCAGATCAGGTATTCCATCCATTGGACCCGGGGAATCTTGTCCAGCGACTGCCATGCCTCGACGCCCCATTGCGCGGTGAACCAGGCTCGGAAGGTCAACTGCGGCAGGCCGAGCGACGGCCCGTTCAGCGTCTTCGGCGATCGAAGCGTTTGCATCCGCGCGAACGTCACCCATGGTCCTTCGAGCCCGGCCGGAGCTGCATCATAGGCAACAACGTTCGTTATCCCGGTCAGCACAAGCTTTGCCGTGGCGGCAAGTCCGCACATGCCGGCGCCAATGACAACGACGTCACGGACCGGCAGGCCGTCATGCATTTGCCTGGGGACCCAGGGCTTGGCAGGGAGCTCTAGAAACTCGAGATCCTGGGCAAGCTGAGCTTCCAGCGCAGCAAGGCCTGCTGGGGTGGGAGTATGCTTCATATTCCGGTTCCGTGATTTGTCCCCGATGCGGGATCGGTCACCAATTGGCCGGCGAGGGCTGGATCGAGTTTCTTGAAACCGACGATCGACCGTTCAGCCACCGCTTCGACCGCATCCATCAATGCCTGCGCGACTGGGCGAAGGGGACGATTTGCTGCAGCCACAACGCCCCAATAAAAGAGGACGGTCGCATCGATCGGGCGAATGACGACTCCCGGCAGGGGCACGCCGTAGGCGGTCAGGGGATCGATGACTGCGGCGACCCCAGTCTTGCGCACGATTTGCAAGGCGCCATAGGCAGTATTGGTGCGGATCACCGGGCCGGTGTCGATGCCCCGGGCCGCCAGCGCTTTGGCGACGTGCAACTGAAAACGCAGCGGATTGAGCAGTGTGGCGACGCGGCGACCGGCAAAACCCGAAAGCGGAACGACATCGAGCTTGGCCAGTGGGTCGTCCTCCCGCACGGCAGCAACGTCAGGCGCCGAATAGAGCCGCAGGACATCGAGACCGGGCGTATCGAGCGGCAGGCTCGAAAAGCCGATCTCGGCACGTCCGCTGCGCACTTCCTGAGCGACGATCGAGGGTAGAAACTGCCCGAGATGCGTCTCATGCGGAAGCTCCACACCCTGGAGCTCAGCCAGGGCCGTCGGGATCAAGCCAGTGCCGATCGCAGAGGTCGTTACAATCTGCAGGATCCGTCCCCTGCCGGCTGCGATCATCTTGGCCCGAGCCGCCAGTTCAGTGAAGGACATCAACAGGCGTCGCGCTTCCTCCTCGAATGCGACTCCTTCTTCGGACAATTGCACGCGCCGACCGATGCGATGCAGCAATTCGAAGCCAAGCTCGGCCTCGAGATCCTGAATGGTGCGTGTGACTGCAGGCTGGGAACGCCCGAGCATGTCAGCCGCCTTGGTGATGCTGCCGCTGGCAGCAACCGCAAGGAAGGTCTGAAGGTCCCGGGTTTCCATGCTCTCCTACATGCGTAATCCGAATGATTGACATCGTCTCATTCGTTTTTGATATATGTCAAGCGGAAACTAATGTTCGTTTGCGGCTTTGTGGATTTGCCGGTCTCAGCCGGAACCCCGATCGAGAGCGCGCGGCGCCGCCAAGGGAACCAGCTAATGAAAAATTGAAGCTGATCGACAGCAACGGCGAACCATAAAGCCTGCAACAGGAGGAATATTATGCGCGTGAGCATTCTAGGCGCCGGAGCAATTGCTTATGGCCTTGCCGCCTATCTGGCGGGTTCGGGACATTCGCCAATGCTTTGGTCACCGTCGGGACAGCGCACCAAGGCACTGGCTGCCGGCGAATTGTTGAAAGCGACGGGGGATATCGAGACAACCGTGCCGGTGCGCATTGCCAGGGATTGCAAAGATGCCATTGTCAACGCGGACGTGGTGGTGATTGCGCTTCCGGCTTACGGCCACAAGGTGGTTATGGATGCGGCGGTCCCTCACCTGGTTGATGGAACTCCCGTCATCATCAGTTCGCATTGTTCCTTCGCGGCGCTGTATCTCTCCAAGCGGTTGGCCGAGCGCAAGGTCAGGTTGCCAATCGTCGTTTGGGGCACAACACTCCTATCAGGCCGCCAGCAGGGACCAACCGAAGTCCTTGTCACCACCATTCGTCAGAAGCTTGATGTCGCGACGCTGCCTTTCAGTTACCAGGATCAAGGACACGAACTTTGCACGACCTTGTTCGGCGATCGCTTCGTCAAGCGCGACGGGATGCTTGCGATCGCGCTCAGCAACCTCAATCCGCAAAACCATCTCGGAATTGCCCTTCTTAATCTGACGCGCATGGAAAAAGCCGAGCAATGGAGCCAAGGGGGAAACGTGACCCCTGCCGTCGGCCGCCTCATCGAGGCTCTGGATGCCGAACGTCTGGCCATTGCAGCCCATTTCGGTATTGCGGTCCGCACCGTCAAAGAGCATTTTTCGTTGTCGTTCCATGTTCCGATCGGAACCGTTTCGGAGATGAACCAGGAGATGGACCGTCAAGGGCGCGGTGGCTTTGGTCCGACAACCATCGAGAGCCGCTATATTCTCGAGGATGTCCCGTTCGGGCTGCTGCCGACCGCATTGTTGGGGAAGACTACCGGGAACCCGGCTGTACTCCACGAGTCCGGAATTTCAATTTTGTCGGCGGCCTACGGTCGCGATCTCAAGGCAGACAATGACATTCTTCCGGCTCTTGGAATCGACCGTTTGTCAGATATGGACCTCGCGAACCTTTCGCGTGAGGGGTTCTGACCGGTCGCGTCAGAAATGCTGAGCCTGGCTGGGCGTGGTCCCGATAGAGGCCGAGAGCCCTGAGGCAAGTCAGCCGGATGGTCGGCCGACCCAGAAAGGGCTCAAGCCGACACTGGTAGGTTACAGGAAATTCAACGAGCAGTCCTGGGATAGGATGGTCGATCCATGGACGTCGCGAGCAAAAAATTCAAATAGCTTGCGTTTTTCCTGAATACCGCCCGCATGCTCAACCAATTTATTTGAAAGTGTCTGAACACTTCAGTCGGGCCTCCCACCAAGTTGGTTCGGTGCTCGCAGGCTTTCATTCTATTCTGTGCTCCGGTTATAGCTGACGACGACCGCCTTGGAAAGCATAAGGAAGCCGCGAGCTCCTCAGGAAGGTGTCTAGCCGATCTAGCATTAAGAGGCGGCGCCGGGGATGAGCCATTCTCTCGCCACCGATTGAGCCTTGGGCTATTTCACCCATTTGACTTCCTCATAATCGCCACTCGTGCGAAGTGTCACGGTGATGTCCTTGCGCCGCGATTGCATGATCCTCTCCAAGGGGATAGGAATCGTTCATGAACGAGCGCCCTCATATTCACGAGACACATCCTGAGATCATCAAACGGTTGAAGCGTGCCGATGGCCATCTGCGAAGCGTCATCGAGATGATCGAAGCGGGCCGGCCCTGCGTCGACATTGCGCAGCAGCTGCATGCCGTCGAGAAGGCGATTTCCCAGGCCAAGAAGACGCTTATCCAGGATCATCTCAACCACTGCCTTGAAGACGTCGTGGGTCCGCTCCCACGCGAACAGCGCCGCTCGATCGACGAGTTCAAGGACATTACCAAGTATCTGTGAGGCATCCGCCATGATGGACAAGGTCCGCGACTGGTTCGGCTTCGGCCCGGTAAGCCAGGGCTTCGGTGGCCATGGCCATGATCACGGCGAGGGCGGCCACGGCCACACGCATGGCGTGGTCGATCCAACCATCGCCACGACAACGCGCGGCATTTGGGCTATCAAATGGTCGTTCGTCGTGTTGGCCATCACGTCGATGCTGCAGCTGGTCGTCGTGTTCCTCTCGGGCAGCGTGGCATTGCTGGCCGACACCATCCACAATGTCGGCGACGCGGTCACAGCAATCCCGCTCTGGATCGCCTTCATGCTGGCGCGGCGCAAGCCGTCGAAGACCTTCACCTACGGTCTTGGACGCGTCGAGGATCTGGCCGGCATCATCATCGTGCTGATCATCCTGTTCAGCGCCATCGTCGCTGGCTATGAGGCGATCGACAGGCTGATCCATCCGCAGCCCATTGCCTTGCTCGGCTGGGTGGCGATCGCCGGCCTGATCGGCTTCCTCGGCAATGAGACGGTCGCCGTATTCCGCATCCGCGTCGGCCGCGAGATCAACAGTGCTGCGCTGATCGCCGACGGCTACCATGCCCGCACCGATGGCTTCACCAGCCTGGCGGTGGTTCTCGGCGCGGCCGGCGTGTGGGCAGGCTTTCCACTCGCTGATCCGATCATCGGCCTTTTGATCACCGTCGCCATCTTCGCCATCGTCTGGCAGTCGTCGAATGCGGTGCTGACGCGCATGTTGGACGGTGTCGAGCCCGGTGTCGTCGAGGAAATCAACCATGCGGCAGAGCACGTCAAAGGTATCGAGCGTATTGCCCAAGTGCAGGCCCGCTGGAT
>NZ_RZSC01000281.1:0-7153 GCF_003998155.1 Mesorhizobium sp. M1E.F.Ca.ET.063.01.1.1 | reverse complement strand
CCGTTTCTTTGCTCGCCAGTCTTCCGTCAGCGTGAAGATCATGTCCATGACTTTAGTAACCTTACGTGTGTTTATCTCTGTCCATACCTGATCCTCTAGCGCGGCCGCTATGGCTGCCTTGACTTTGACGGTGCGCGGGCGCAGCGTCGAACCGGTATGGACAAGGCGTTTGACCATGAGCTTTGCGAAGTCGGCGCTTGCGACAGCGCCGGCCTGCACCGCGATCTGGACGATGCGCCCTTCGATCGCCGCCGCATCGTAGTTGCGCGCCACATAGTCGCCGCCCACCATGTCGAGGATGACGTCGGCGCCCTTGCCCCCGGTTGCGTCCTTGACTTCGGCGACGAAGTCCTGCTCCCGGTAGTTGATCGCCCGGTCGGCGCCGAGCTTCAGGCAGGCGTCGCACTTCTCCTTGCTGCCGGCCGTGGTGACGACATAGGCGCCGAACGCCGAGGCCAGTTGGATGGCCGTGGTGCCGATGCCGGACGAGCCGCCATGGACGAGCAGCGTCTCGCCCTTCTTCAACCCGCCGCGCTCGAACACATTGTGCCAGACGGTGAAGTAGTTCTCCGGCACGGCGGCGGCTTCCGAATAGGTGAAGCCGGCCGGGATCGGCAGCACGCTGCCGGCGTGGACCTTGACATATTCGGCATAGCCGCCGCCGGGCGTCAGCGCGCAGACCCGGTCGCCGATGCGCCAGCGCGATATCTCGTCGCCGAGCACGGCCACTTCGCCGGCCACCTCGAGACCCGGCAGGTCCGAGGCGCCAGGCGGCGGCGGATAGACGCCCTTGCGCTGCTGCACGTCCGGCCGGTTGACGCCGGCGGCGTGCACGCGAATGAGGATTTCGCCGGGACCTGGCGTGGGCACGTCGCGCGTCTCGGGCTTCAGCACCCTGGGGCCGCCCGGCTGCGAGATCGCGATGGCCGTCATCTTCGCCGGAATCTTCTGTCCGCTTGCCATGGTGTCCCGTCTCCTTGTGCCGTTGGCCGGCTATTTGCATCGGCGCCCTTGCCCTATGTATGCTGATTGCCAAATCAGGCAAATGGCCAAGTGAGGGAGGAGCGACGATGGCGATCTTCGACGACGAACCCAAGAAGAAGCCGCGCCCGCACGAGATCGGCCAGGATCTCTCGCTGCTGTCCGTCGACGAATTGTCCGAGCGCATTGCCCTGCTGCGCGATGAAATCGCCAGGCTGGAAGCCGAGCGGACAGCCAAGGGCACTACCAAATCAGCTGCCGAGGCGCTGTTTCGCCGCGGATAATCCCGGCGTCGTGCCCGTCTGCCCCGGAAAAGCCTGAAAGCGACTGCCAGACCTTCGCTCCGAAACAGACCTGCGCTTCGAAATTTCCAGCCGGATCAGCCCATGTTCGCAACCTACCGACCGATCCTCTCGTTGCTGCGCGGCACCGCGTTCCTGCTGGCGGCGTCGGGCCTGCACGGCCTGCTGCTGCCGCTGCGCGGGCAAGTGGAGGGATTCTCGACCGCCTCGCTCGGCCTGATGGGCACGGCCTGGGCCGGCGGCTTCGTCACCGGCTGCTTCTTCGCGCCGCGCCTTGTTCGCCGCGCCGGCCATGTCAGGGCGTTCGGCGCCTTTGCCGCCTCGGGGGCGATCATCGCGCTGCTTACCGGTCTCATCATCGACGAGTATTTCTGGATCCTGCTGCGCGCCTTCACCGGCTTCACCATGGCCGGCGCCTTCATGGTCATCGAAAGCTGGCTCAACGAAAAGGCCACCAACGAGAACCGCGGCACCGTCTTCGGCCTCTATATGATGGTCACCTATGCCTCGATCATGGGCGGCCAGATGATCGTCGCCGGCGGCGACGTGAAATCGGCCTCGCTGTTCATGATCACCGGCATCCTGTTCTGCCTGTCGCTCATTCCGACCGCCGTCTCGACGCAGTCGCATCCGAAGCCGCTGCAGGACGTCAAGCTCGACGTCAAAGGACTCTATGCCAATTCGCCGGTCTCGGCGGTGGCCTGCCTTCTGATCGGCATCGCCAATGGCGCCTGGGGTACGCTCGGCGCCGTCTATGGCGCCCGTATCGGCATCTCCACCGCCGAGATCGCGCTGATGATGAGCCTGGTGGTTGTCGCCGGCGCGGCCATGCAGCTTCCCGCGGGGCGGCTTTCCGACACGACGGACCGCCGCTTCGTGCTCGCCGGCGCCGCCTTCGGCGCGGCGCTCTTCGCGGTGCTGATCTTCCTGATCGAGCCGCATTCGGGCGTCTTCGTCATCGTGCTGACCGCCTCCTATGGCGCCTTCGCCTACACGCTCTACTCGATCGCCGTCGCGCATGCCAATGACCACGCGCGGTCGGAGGATTTCGTCAAGGTTTCGGGTGGCCTGCTTCTGCTCTACGGCTTCGGCACGATGATCGGACCGCTGCTTGCGGCCGCCCTGATGGGCTGGCTGCGGCCGGAAGGCCTCTTCCTTGCAACCGCGCTCGCCCATCTCGCTCTCACCGGCTACACGCTGCTGCGCATCCGCGCCCGCGCGCCGGTTCCGATCGAAAACCGCGATGCCTTCAAGACGCAACCGGCCGATCGTGCGGTCACACCGGAAGCCTTGCGGCTCGATCCGCGCACAAAGGTTGAAACCGACAGTTGAGATTTGGAGAACTTTGCCCCACAAATAAGGCATGATGTTTTCCGACGCCTTCGTGGCGATAGCCGATCCCAACCGGCGCTATCTCTTGGAAGAGCTCCGGCGCGGTCCCAAGACGGTGAACGAATTGGCGGCCGGGTTGCCCGTTTCACGCCCGGCCGTTTCCCAGCATCTGAAGGTCCTGCTCGACGCCGGCCTGGTCAAGGCCAGGGCGGAGGGCACCAGACGCGTCTACGCCGTCAGCAGCGCCGGCTTCCTCAGGCTCAACGTCTGGCTCGACCAGTTCTGGGAACTGTCGCCTGGAGAGTGATCGCTGGCCACCAGCCGGAGGCCTCAGTTCGCTGCCTGCAGCGCCGCCCCAAGCGCGTCGAGCAGTTCGCCCGTGCCATGCTCGCGTGTGCCCGGCTTATCGTGGCCGTCGAAGAAGGCTCCCTGCTCTGTCAGGATAAGTCGCATACCCTTGCCTTCCGCGATGAGCTCGATCGTCGCAAGCGACACCGAGACCCGGGTTTTGCCGAACAACAGCTCGTAGCTGTAGACGATGCGCCGGTTCGGCACGATGTCCTGGTAGACCGCGTTGTAGAAATGCATCTGCCCGTCGCTCGGGCAGCCGGCATTCACCTCCTTGCCGCCAACGCGGAAGTCCATCTCATGCCGGTTGGGCTGCGGATTGTCCGGATCGACAAACCAGCGCTTCTTGGCCGCCGGATCGCTCAGCGCGAAATAGACCTTTTCGGGCGCCGCCGGATAGACGCGCTCGATGACAAAGGTGGAGTGGACGACGGATCGTTCGGTCATGACATATCCCTCAGGTTTCTAGCTTGGTTTCCGAAAGATATTCGCCAAGCCGGTCGAGCCGGCGCTCCCAGGCGAGACGCCGCTCGTTGATCCAGTGCTCGGCGGCCCTGAGCGCCTTCGGCTCGATCCGGCAGGTGCGCACCCGGCCAAGCTTCTCGGTGCTCACCAGGCCGCTCGCCTCGAGGACGTTGAGATGCTGGACGACGGCCGACAGCGACATCGCCAGCGGCTCCGCCAGCTGACTGACCGAGGCCGGTCCGCGTGACAGCCGTTCCACCATCTGGCGCCGCGCGGGATCCGCGAGCGCCTGGAACATCAGGTCGAGCTGGGCGGGATCGTGCAGCATCTCGCTCTAACCGTTGTTGTAGGGGAAGAACTTGAAATAGGGCTGCGCCTCCTCGATCACGCGGGCGAAGGTGGGGCGCTCGAGCAGACGATCATGATAGCGTTTCACGGTGGGGAATCTGTCGCCGAACGGCTCGACCTTGTTGGCATAGAACAGCGCCGGCGAGGCCGCGCAGTCGGCCATGGTGAAGGTCTCGCCGACCGCCCAAGTCTTTCCCTGCATTTCCTGTTCGATGATGGCGTAGGAATTGCGGAGCTGCTCACGCGCCTGCTCGACCCCGAACGGATCGGTCTTGTCTTGCGGCCGCAGCCGGTCGCCGACGATCTTCTGCATCGGCTCCTGCACGTAGAAGTCGTAGAAGCGGTCGGACTGGCGAACCTTGATGGCGAGGTCGATGTCGGCGGGGATAAGCTCGACCGGCCCGGGATAGTAAGCGGCGAGATATTCGATGACGATGGTCGATTCCAGTACCGTGCGGTCGCGCGCATCGTCGCGCAGGGCCGGCATCTTGCCTGCCGGCGAAACCTTCAGGAAAGCCGCGCGCGATTGCTCGTCGCCGAGATCGACGATCACCGGCGTAAAGGGCGTGTCGTTCTCGTAGAACGCGATCAGCGGCTTCCAGCAGAAGGAAGCAAGCGGATGGAAATGCAGCGTCAGGGACATTTTTTCTCCTGTCGTCGGGCGCGCTTAATACTGAAGTGATCACTTAACTATTTTCACAGACCACCAGAGTCAAGGTTGATCCTCGCGGTTAGCGATGCGCCGCGATGGCTTCGATGATTTGCGGCCAGTCGTTGCGGTGCAGCTCGTGGCCGCCGCCTTCGATCCGCACCAGCCTGGCGCCGGGAACCGCATCGGCAAGCGCCTCGCCATGTTCGATCGGGAAGATCGGATCGGTGACGCCGTGGATAACGAGCAACGGCACCGTCAAATCCTTTATCCGCCGCTCCGGACCGCCACCCTTGAGCAGGAAATGATTGGTGGCGCTGCCGAGGCCCCCGGAGCGATCGCAGTCCTCCTCGATCGCCGCGCGTGCGCGTTCCTCATCGAACGAATGCCGGCTGCTCGCCAGCGCCCGCGCGTCCTTCACCATGTAACGAAGCACCTGCTCCCGATCCGACCAATCGACATCGGCGCCTTCCGCCGAGTGCTCCTTGTAGGCTTGGCTTG
Source organism: Mesorhizobium sp. M1E.F.Ca.ET.063.01.1.1 (assembly GCF_003998155.1). Taxonomy (NCBI): domain Bacteria; kingdom Pseudomonadati; phylum Pseudomonadota; class Alphaproteobacteria; order Hyphomicrobiales; family Phyllobacteriaceae; genus Mesorhizobium; species Mesorhizobium sp. M1E.F.Ca.ET.063.01.1.1. The sequence continues at coordinate 2,227 of NZ_RZSC01000281.1, read as the reverse complement.
TGCCGGGCAAACCAGACGTATCGACGCCGAGCGGCGAGCTGGAGATGACAGTGAGCGCGCTGACGCGCGCCGGATATTTCAGCGCCACGATCTGCGCGATCGTGCCGCCCATCGACATGCCGACGACATGCGCCCTACCGATATTGTGGTCGTCGAGCACGCGGATGGCATCGTCGACCATGTCCTCGAACGTATAGGGCGGCGTGCCCGGCTTGTATTTGGTCGACTGGCCGGTATCGCGATTGTCGTAGCGGACGACGAAGCGGCCGTGCCCGGCGAGCTGCCGGCAGAAGGCTTCCGGCCACCACAGCATCGAGGCCATGGCGCCCATGATCAAAAGGATCGCTGGATCGGCCGGATCGCCGAAGGTCTCCGAGACGATTTCAGGGCGCGGCAAAGCGGTCATCGTTCTCTTCTCCTAATCTGATTGCATTTTGCAATCAGTTGCATGATAATCAGACCGATATCATAATGCAACCGGTTTTCTTGGAGACTGTCATGAGCATTGACCGCCGGTCCGGCTGCCCGATCAATCTGTCGCTCGAGGTTTTTGGCGACCGCTGGAGCCTGATCATCCTGCGCGACATGATCTTCGGCGGCAGGCGCCATTTCCGCGAGCTGCTCAACGGATCGCTGGAAGGCATCGCCTCCAACATCCTGGCCGACCGGCTGAAGCGGCTGATGGAACTGGGCCTTTTGACCAAGGCCGACGATCCCAGCCACAAGCAGAAGGCGATCTACAGCCTGACCGAGATGGCGATCACCCTGGTGCCGATCATGGCGCATCTCGGCGCCTGGGGACGGGTATGGCTGCCGGTCAGCGAGGAGCTTTCGATCCGCGCCGAGCTGCTCGAAAAGGGCGGCCCGCCGCTGTGGGAGCAGTTCATGGACGAACTGCGCCACGAGCATCTCGGCGCGCCGGTGAAGACGCCGCCGGGCACGCCGACCGTGCGCCAGAAACTGCAGGCTGCCTATGAAGCGGCGGTCGCCCGCAAGGCCGAGGCCGCTGCAGGCTGACCGCGCCTAAAGCATGTCTCCCGAAAGTGGGAACCGGTTTCGGGACAAAGACATGCGTAGAATCAAAAACCTAAAGCGCACGGAGCGAATCTGAAAGATCGCGACGCGCTTTAGCGCCGCAGGTCGCCGGATGCCTTAGTTCAGATTGATGTCACGGCTGGCCGACCGCATCGACACCGAGAAGCCGGCGAGCACATCGAACAGCGCGATGATCATCAGCGTGAAGAACACCGAATGCGCCGCACCCTTCACCAGCAGGAACTCGACCAGGAACGCGATGAAGACCAGCGTCGACAACAGATGATCCAGGATCGATGCATTGGTGGTGCGCACCGATTTTGAGATCTCGATGAACAGGAAGATCAGTCCGATCAGCACCATCAGGTCGCCGAGCGTCATCGAGAAGACGCCGCCCGACATCATGCGGAACGAGAACATTTCGGTCATCCACGGATCGTCGCCGCCGCCGAACAGCCCGAGCAGTCCGAGATTGTAGAGGACGAAAGGCACGATGAGCAGCGGGATGGCACCGAACATCTGGGCGTCTCCAATGGGGCACCCTTTTGTAAAATCCGCGGCAGAGACGCCGTCAAGGTCTTTCGCGGCCGGCGTCGAACACGCTCTAAGACCTAATGAAATAAGGATGTCAGCCGGTTGCCCTTGCCTTGCCGCAGCCTGCGCGATCCACTCCGAAATTCATCAACCATCTGTCGAACGCAAAAAGACCGGCCAGAGGCCGGTCTTTTGAAAACGTCACAAACCGTGGAAGCTTCTCAGCTTTCCTTCGGCTCCAGGACCTGGCGGCCGCGATACATGCCGGTCTTCAGGTCGATGTGATGCGGGCGGCGCATTTCGCCGGAATTCTTGTCCTCGACATAGGTCGGGGCCTTGATGGCGTCGGCCGAGCGGCGCATTCCGCGCTTCGACGGAGAGGTTTTTCTTTTTGGAACGGCCATGGATATGCTCCACTACATGGTCAAAATGCCCCGTGAACCCTCGCGAAAGGGCCGCATCGAGGCCATAATCTGAGAAAGTCGGGTGCCTATACACGCCTAGCGCCGTTTTGGCCAGCGCTGTGGCAAAAATTTTTGCCGAACCAGCAAAAGAGCTAGGTGTGTCGAGATTCAGGTCAGGCCGAGCCGAGAACGGTGGCTTCCGAGAACCGGCCTACGCCGGCCGGAGCCTTAATTTAGCTGCCACGCCATTCGTG
>NZ_RZSC01000280.1:0-7184 GCF_003998155.1 Mesorhizobium sp. M1E.F.Ca.ET.063.01.1.1 | reverse complement strand
CTGCTGCATCAGCCAGGTCGCCGCTGTGTGGCGGAAGACGTGCGGCGTTATGTCAGTGCGGAACACGCGCCGCATGCTACCGTCAGGTGCTGCCGCGTCGTCATACCAGCCGAGCCCGGCTGCCTCGACCACCGAGCGGAAGGCTTTCTTGATCGACAGCACTGGTTTGCCGTTCCACTCTACGACGTAGTCGTGCGCGATCATGCGGCCGATGCTTGCGCTCTTCCCGCGGTTCTTGGTCTTGATCTCCAATGGCGTTGCCGCCCAGCGACGCACATGTGCAAGCAGCCGGTCAGGCAACCTGACCGGTGGTTGGCGCTTGTTCGTCTCGCTGCGGCGGGCGGCGCGGCGGTAGAAAATGCCGTGTTCGAGGTCGACATATCCGGCACCCTCTGTTGGCCGGATGGCCGCTCCGCAGATCGCGGCCGACCGGGTGCCAGTGTACAGAGCAACCAGGATGAATCGCGCGACGTGGCGTGCGGTGCGGCGGTCGCTTGGCTTGCCCTTCCATGACTGGCGCATGCGCCATGCGGCGCGAAGCAGCGCGGCTGCTTCATCGCGTGTCAACCAACGGTCGCGCGGTAGAGGCTTCACTGGCAGCACGATCGCGGGTGCACAGGTTATATAGCCTTCACGGTGATAGTTGTTCAGCGCCGCGCGCAGATCCTCCAACTGACGTCTGGCAGCGGCGCCATTGCCGTGCGCCTTCGCGTAGTCACGACAGACCTTGCCATTGATGTCGCCGATTTTCGTGTTGCCGAACCACCTTAGCACGGCGATGAGCCGTTCGGCGGTTTCCTTTGGCTTGGCGTGTGAGAGCGCTACGTCAGTAAGATAAACACTAACGGCGTTGGCTACCGGGACGGTGGCCGGATCGCGGCCGCGCTCGCGGGCCGGCCGGTATTTTTCGATGATGTGTTGGGCGAGCCGTCTCTCAGCGCGTTCGCGGTCGCCAGTGCTACCGCAAGCGCTGATGAAGGTTGCGCCATCGCGGATGAACCAGCCGGCTCCGTTGCGCAGGCTGCCGTCCGCCCTTCTGCTTTCGGCGCGCCAGACCAGGCGCGCCCCTTTCGACGTCCGCGGCATAGCTCTCTCATCTTAGCGATCGCTGCCAAAGTCACATATTCCTTGCCCGCGATCAGCTCTGTCTGAAGGCGGCCAGCATCTCGTTCTTTTCGCAACCCTGCCGCACCCATAGAGCCGTCCGGGAACGCGATCTCGGCAGCAATGTTGAGGCGGAGCGGCACATCGTCGTCCAACTGCTCTGGGATGCTCATTGCATGTCTCTCGTTTGACGTCGGAGAACAAACTCGGCGTCATCGCCGCCTTTGAGATGATCCGGCACTGGCCAGAACAGTTGCCCGACATGACCGAAATTTTTCGCCTGTAAGCGCAGGATCCATCGGGTATCGAACAGCTAAAGCATAGCTGGCACTCCGAGGTCATTCTCACCACCAGGTGTTTATGCGCTCGAAGAGTACGCATCCAAGACGCCGTCTGTGAACAGCACTAGACCTCTAATGTGGTGATTAGGACACTCCGGCGTAAAAAACGGCTGTTTATCGGTCAGGAATAACTTATGAAAATCGCCCTACCATTCGAGTCTATATTCAAAATTGGTCGGTAGCAGCCAAGACACGAGGCTGCCTTCCAACGTCGTCACCAGGCAACTTCGGCGACGCGCTCTGAACGCCCAACAAGACGGTTCACGAAGGTATCGCCAATGAGCTGCTCGCGCGGCGCCGGCGAAGGCGGCGATCTTGCGGCGACGTCACCGCGATAGAGTGAGAGTGTGGATTGGCTTTTCCACGACGGGTCGAAAGCTGGGGAGAGTCCTCCAGCGCCTGTCGCGGAGAAATCACGATGTCCAATCACTATCACCGACGCGGAGCCGCTGCCGGCCGGGCGACCTTCTATGACGAGATAACCGACAAGATCATCAAGGAGTTGGAAGCGGGCCGGCTTCCTTGGGTTCAGCCATGGGGGAGCGCAGCGGCCAAGGCGCCGCTTGCGCTGCCCCGGAACGCCAGCACCGGCAGAGCATATAGCGGCATCAATGTGCTTATCCTGTGGGGCGCCGTCGTCGAGCAAGGCTATATGGGCCAAAGCTGGCTGACTTTCCGCCAGGCCCTCGCGCTCGGCGGAAACGTTCGGAAGGGCGAGCACGGCACAACCATCGTTTACGCCGATTGCTTTGTTCCTGACGATGAGAAGAAACGCGCCAGAGATACTGGCGAAGATGCCCGACCGGTTCCATTCCTCAAGAAGTTCACCGTGTTCAATGCCGAGCAATGTGAAGGTTTGCCGGAAGACATCGCAGTCTCCCCGCTACCTGACCCGGCCCCGATCGAGCCACGCGTCGAAGCCCTGATCAAGGCCACAGGCATCGAATTCCGCATCGGCGGCGATCGAGCCTATTACTTGCCAACCCAGGACCGCGTTCAAGTCCCCCCGCCTCAAACTTTCTTCGAGCCTATTAACTGGCATCGCACGGCGCTGCATGAACTTGGCCATGCCACGGGCCATCCCTCGCGTCTTGCTCGCGACTTCTCCGGCTCGTTTGGAACCAGAAAGTATGCGTTCGAGGAACTCGTGGCAGAGATCAGCGCCGCCTTCTCGTGCGCTGCTCTGGGTATCGTTCCGACCGTGCGGCATGCCGACTACATCGGATCCTGGCTGGAGGTGCTGCGGGAGGATAATCGCGCTGTCGTGCGCGCCGCCAGCCTGGCGGGCAAGGCGGCCGACTGGCTCCTCGGCCATCTGCCAGAAGAAGTCGCGCTGCCCATCGAGGTGGATGCCGATGCCGATCAGAGCAGGAGGGCAGCCTGATGTCACGGCGCAATATCTCCGAACTGGCATCCTTTCTCGGCCGACAGGCCGAGGCAGTGTGCCGACACTATCTTTCCAATGGTCGTCGCGTGGGGCGGTATTGGGTGGTTGGCGATGCTCGCAATACCTCGGGGCGCTCCATGTTCGTGCGCCTCAAGGGACCGGATTTCGGCAAGGGCGCGGCAGGCAAGTGGACCGATGCCGCTACTGGAGAGCACGGTGACCTGCTCGACGTCATTCGCGAATCCCTAGGCTTGATCGACTTCAGGGACGTTGCCGATGAGGCGCGCAGCTTTTTGTCCATGCCTCAGCTGACGTCCGATCCAGCCGAACGCAACACGCAAGCACCTCGCGCTGCAGCAGGCTCTGCCGAAGCGGCGAGACGGCTGGTTGCCATGTCGCGACCGATCTCGCGGACACTTGTCGAGACGTATTTGGGTGCACGCGGTATAACCGCCTTCCACGAAACCGGCAGCCTTCGCTTTCATCCGCGCTGTTACTATCGGCCCGACGAGGACGGCCCGACCCAAACCTGGCCTGCGATGATTGCGGCCGTTACCGACCTCAACGGGAAACTCACCGGCGCGCACCGTACCTGGCTCGATCCGGACGGTTTCAGTGAGGCCTGTCTCGGCCGAGCTCCAATCGACACGCCGAGGCGAGCCATGGGCGAACTGTTGGGGCATTCGGTCCGCTTCGGCGTCGGCTGCGACGTAATGGCCGCTGGCGAAGGCATCGAGACCATGCTGTCGCAACGCTCGGTGCTGCCCGCCATGCCGGTAATCGCAGCCCTGTCCGCGGGACATCTATCAGCCATCCTTTTTCCTGACGCGCTGCGGCGGCTCTACATTGCCCGCGACAATGATCCGGCGGGCGACGGAGCGATGGCGACCCTCATGGAACGCGCCAGCTCGGCCGGGATCGAGGCGATCGTGCTGACGCCGCAACTCGGCGACTTCAACGAGGATCTGCGTCTGCTCGGTCCAGATGCCCTCAGGGCAACCTTGCGGGTTCAGATGGCACCACAGGACGTCACCCGCTTCATGGTGCTCGCGGGCTGACGGGAGGAGAGAGCGACAGGCGGCAGCCGCGTCCTTGTGCTCATGGCGTTTCCTTCGTCTGGAAAGGACCGGCCCACGGCCTTCCAGAGGGCGATCGGGCGACAGCCGGTCCGGACCGGCAATGGCTTCGCCCGGCTATTTTCCGGCGGCCCTTTTTCCACCCCATGCGGCGGGCCGCATGGGACCCCGTCTTCGGGCCTTTCCATCGCGAAGCAAAATAGCCGGGGCTTCGCCATCCTCCACTCCCGTTCCGGCCCTGCGCTGATGCTGCGGGTGCAAGTCCGGATCGTCCGCCGCCTTCGTCGCCATGAAGGCCGCGATGGGCGCGGCCGATCCGCCGAAGGAAGCCGCCATGAGCAACCAGCACGACACTGAACCGCAACGCGCGTCATCGCCAATGGATCACGCCCTCCAGGAACTCCAGCTTTACGGTTACCGCCCGTTCGAAGATGAACCAGATCCGCGACCGCTTCCGGAGGCCCGTGTCATCGCAGCCAGCATCTCCGACATTTTCGACGCCCTGGTAGTGGCGCTGTCTGACACGCGCCTCGAGCCCGACCTCGAGGAACTGCTTTGGGGCACGGTAAACCTCTTCCATCGCGCAACGGATCGGATCGAACGCGAACTCGACGACAACGAACTCGCCCAGCGACGCCTGCAGCGCGAACAGGACGGCTCCGAGGTCAAATCCGTGGAACTGGAGCTCCTTATCGCTCAAGGGCAGACGTTCATCGAACGCCGCAACGCCTTCGAACTGATGCGAGATCAGGCCGCCGAACACTTCGAACGCCACACCTACTCGATCTGGCGTCCGCGTACTGGCTCCATGGTCAACCACCGCAACCTGACTGCCGCGATGATCGACAGCCGCGATTTCCTCGCTGCCAAGAAGCACGCCGACAATCAGGTCTTCCTGCCACCCGGCCCGAAGGTAGCCTTCACCGGTGGCCTCGACTTCAACGACTACGCTCTGATCTGGGCAAAGCTCGACCAGGCTCACGCCAAGCATCCAGACATGGTGCTGTTGCATGGTGGCTCGCCGAAGGGCGCTGAGTTGATCGCCGCGAAATGGGCCAACAATCGCAAGGTGCCTCAGATCGCCTTCAAACCCGACTGGACAAAGCATGCCAAGGCCGCACCCTTCAAACGCAATGACGCGATGCTAGATGCAATGCCGATTGGCGTCATCGTCTACCCGGGCACTGGCATCCAGGACAATCTAGCAGACAAGGCCCGCAGGCTTGGTATCCCGGTTTATCGCCTCGGGGCGGGAGGCGCGTGAGCGTCGCCCTCTTCACCGATCCTGCCGATCGACAAACCCTATGCAATGACCCCGAGAGTGAGGCTCCGGCCTGATTTGGCCGGGCCTGACATCCCGTGCCAACGCCGGAAGGCAAAGAGGTTTGCAACATTCCTGTATTTTTTTGCTGTATATTGCAGCAAATATGAAATTCACAGGAGCGTCATTGTGCCCCAACCCCATATCTCCTACTCGACCAGCGATCTGTCCCGAAAGTCCGGTGACATCATCGCCAAAGCACTGCGGCATCCGGTGACGATCACCCAGCGCAACAAACCGCGCCTGGTGTTGCTCAACATCGAAGACTACGAGCGGCTGCTGCGCCAATCCGACCATCGGATGTCCGGGACAATCGAGACGATGCCAGATATCCTGTTCAGCGAATTCGAGAGCGCGGTCGACACCTATGCTCACGATGACGAAGGCAGCCGGTATTGAGCTATGACCTGATCCAGACAGCGACTGTCATTCGCTATCCATACCTGTAGGCACGGCAGGCCAATACTGGTGAAGGGCGCAAGCAACGTCCCGTCGCCGTCGGCGTGCGCCTCCAACGATCCAATGGCGATCTGATCCTGTTCTTTCCGATCACGACCAAGCATCATCGCTGGCTACTTCAGGCAAGTTGCGAGGGTAGAATACTTCCTTGTCGTCAAAACGACAGCAGGTATCCCGTTGAGCTGCGCGCGATCACCTTGAGAACGCGTGCGTCGGAACGATAACCGACGCGGCAAGGTCGAAAGCGGCCGGACACATCATCATGAGGCTGGAGCGCGTCACATATTGGTGCGGCCTGGTTCGGCAATGCGAACCCAAGGGCCCGGACGCAGGGAGAGCGAGACGATCGGCTGGGAGCCCGCTCGCCGGTTAGTGGTGAGGTTGCATTGGGGCGCAATCGCGGATCGCTTTGATCGTGGCCGTCACGGCGAGCACACACGCGCGGTCTCATCGATGGGTGTATCTGGCCGCAGGACGGCTTTGCCTCGATCGCCTTTGACGCAACGGCGCGTCACGACTTTCTTCCCCTGACGGCTGCGCCGTCATTCCTCGCGAAGCAAGAAAGTCGCTTCCACGCCATCCTTCGCTGCCGCTTCGGCCCAAGGGTGCGCCAGCGATCGCCTTCGGCCTGTCTATCACCATCGAGACCGCAATGGTGCGGGCTCGAAAACAGACAGGATCAAGGAGAACTATCATGGCTACCATCGGCACCTTCAAGAAGTCCGGCAACAACGAGTTCACTGGCGAAATCGTCACGCTCAGCGTCCAGGCCCGCGGCGTCCGCATCGTGCCCGAAAATCGCGCCAACGGCGAAAACGCCCCCAGCCACCGGGTCTTCGTCGGCCGAGCAGAGATCGGCGCCGCCTGGGCCAAGCAGTCCAACGAGGGCCGCAACTATCTGGGCCTCAAGCTCGACGATCCGAGCTTCACCTCCCCGATCTTCGCAAATCTCTTCAACGACGAAGACGGTGAGGGCTACAGCCTGATCTGGTCCCGCCCGAGCCGCCGTAACGCAGAATAGGGAGGCAAACAAAAGGTTCCGCCCGGGCCAACCGGGCGGAACCTCAAGTGACCAACTGGAGTGGTACGGCACACAGCCGCAGCGACGCCAGCACAGCATCGCGTGATGCCCTTTGAGCTCCTCCACCTCCGAGGTGGCATCTGTAAGGATCGTGTTTTAGGTCTCGCACGTTGGGGATGTGCAAATCATGATCGAGCCATTCGACGACACCGCCCCGACGGGGGACGAACTCACAGACTATGATCGCAGCCACGTTAAGCTCTACATGCGCTTGTTCGACGCCGATGCCGACGGTGCTGATTGGCGTGAGGTGGTCAAAGTTCTCTTCGGGATCGACCCTGCAAAGGAGCCGCAGCGCGCTCGACATGTCCACGATACCCACTTGGCGAGGGCGCGCTGGATGACGCGCACCGGTTACCGCCACCTTCTACGCCAAACTGACACCTAGCGATTATTTCCAGGGTGATGCTGAAAG
>NZ_RZSC01000027.1:0-21522 GCF_003998155.1 Mesorhizobium sp. M1E.F.Ca.ET.063.01.1.1 | reverse complement strand
GTCCTCATCGGTGATGTCGTGGCCGAAATGGCGGAAAGCCTTTTCTATGCGGCAGGAATCGAGCGTGTGCAGGCCGCAGAGCTTCAGTCCGACGTCGGCGCCGGCTTCAGTGATCGCCTCGAAGACATGGGCTGCCTGCTCGGTCGAGACATAGAGCTCCCAGCCGAGCTCGCCGACATAGGTGACGCGGTGGGCGCGTGCCAGCCCCATGCCGATCTCGATCTCCTGAAATGTGCCGAAAGGATTGGCCTCGTTGGAGAAATCGTTCGGGCTGACCTTCTGGATCAGTTTTCGCGAGTCCGGCCCCATCAGGCAGATGACGGCCTCGGCCGCGGTCACATCGGTCATGACGACGAACTCGTCGGCGACATGCCGCCGCAGCCAGGCGAGGTCGCGCTGCAAGGTGGCACCCGGCACGACGAGGAAATAGCCCGTCTCCGAGAGCCGCGTCACGGTGAGGTCGCTCTCGATGCCTCCCTTGGCGTTGAGCATCTGCGTGTAGACGATCCTGCCCGGTTCCACGTCCATGTCGTTGGCGCAGAGCCGCTGCAGGAAGGCACGGGCATCGCGGCCCTCGACGCGGATCTTGCCGAAGGAGGTCATGTCGAACAGGCCGACACCGTTGCGGACTGCCAGATGCTCTTCGCGCTGGTTATCGAACCAATTCTGCCGCTTCCAGGAATAGCGATATTCGCGCTCCTGGCCTTCGCGGGCGAACCAGTTGGCGCGCTCCCAGCCCGCCACCTCGCCGAACACGGCGCCGCTGGCTTTCAGATGCTCATGCAGAGGCGAGCGGCGCACGCCGCGCGAGGTCGCCATCTGACGGTAAGGGAAATGGTCGGCATAGAGCAGGCCGAGCGTTTCGGAGACGCGCTCCTTGAGGTAGAGGCGGTTCTTCTGGAAGGGCTGGGCGCGGCGGATGTCGACTTCCCAGAGGTCGAAGGGTGCCTCGCCGTCACTGATCCACTGCGCCAGCGCCATGCCGGCGCCGCCGGACGAAACGATGCCGATTGAATTGTAGCCGGTCGCCATCCAGTAGCCGGAGAGTTCCGGCGCTTCGCCGAGATAGTAGCGGTCGTCGGGCGTGAAACTCTCGGGGCCGTTGAAGAAGGTGTGGATGCCGGCCGTGCCCAACATCGGCATGCGGTTGACGCCCATTTCGAGGATCGGCTCGAAATGGTCCATGTCCTCGGGCAGCTGGTCGAAGCAGAAATCCTCGCGGATACCGTCCATGCCCCAGGGTTTCGCCACCGGCTCGAAGGCGCCGAGCATCATCTTGCCGGCGTCCTCCTTGTAGTAGGCGCACTCGTCCGGCACGCGCAGCACCGGCAGGCGGGAGAGGCCCGGGATCGGCTCGGTGACGAGATAGAAATGCTCGCAGGCGTGCAGCGGGATGGTGACGCCGTTCTGCCGCCCAAGCTCACGCGCCCACATGCCGGCGCAGTTGACGACGATGTCGGTCTCGATCGTGCCTTGTTCCTCGCCCTGCGCCCAGGAGACGCCGGAGACCCGACCGTTCCTGGTGTGGACCTTGGTGACCTTGACGTTCTCGATGATGGTCGCACCGCGCTGGCGCGCGCCCTTCGCCAGCGCCATGGCGATGTTGGCCGGATCGCACTGGCCGTCGAGCGGCAGGTGCACCGCGCCCACCACATCCGAGACGTTGAGATGCGGATACATCTGTTTGACTTCGCTGGGCGAAATCTCGCGCACGTCGACATCGAAGGCGCGGGCGAGCGAAGCCTGCCGGTAGATCTCGTGCTTGCGCTCCTCGGTCAGCGCGACGGTGATGGAGCCGACCTGGCGCATGCCGGTTCCGACATCGGTCTCGGCTTCGAGCTTGACGTAGAGGTCGGCCGAGTATTTCGCCAGCCGCGTCATGTTCTGCGAGCCGCGCAATTGGCCGATCAGGCCGGCGGCATGCCAGGTGGTGCCTGAGGTGAGCTGCTTGCGTTCGAGCAGCACGATGTCGGTCCAGCCAAGCTTGGCCAGGTGATAGGCGACCGAGCAGCCTGAGACGCCGCCGCCGATGATGACGGCGCGGGCCTTGCTGGGGACGGTCTTGGTCATGCGGTCATACTCCCGTGTGTGAGGGTAAGGAGCTCATCGGCTGGGTCAAACCGTCGATCAATCGTCCATGACTGACCGCGGGTTAGAGGCTCAATATTGGTCTCTGGACCACCCCATCCGGTAGATTCGCCCTGTCTGAGCCCCTTCGACGCTCTTCGCGTAACCAAGCGCAACGTCCCGCGCTGGAAGAGTCATCGTTCCAGGAAAGAATTCGCCGTACGCCGAGGCGGACTCTGCTACGAGGGATGGGCTAACGATATTGATCCGCAAACCGCGCCTCAGCTCGATAGCAGCGCTTCGAACAAAGCCCTCCAATCCGCCATTCACAAGAGCGGCTGAGGCTCCCTGCAGAATCGGGTCTTCATTGGTTAGGCCCGACGTCAACGTGAATGAGCCGTTATCACGGATCTGCCTGAGTCCACGCAGCACCAGATTGACCTGACCCATCAGTTTGCTCCGCAAACCAACCTCAAACTGCTCGTTGGAGAGCTGTTCGAGAGGAGCATAGCGAACGGCTCCAGCAGTGCAGACCAATGCATCGAATGGTCCGACTTTATCGAAGAAGCGATCAATCGATTCTACGCTCGCGATGTCGACGCTCAACTCAGCATTGCGCGCCCCCGGCACTACATCGTGCTTGTTTCCGAGCTCGGACGCCACCGCTGACCCAATGACGCCGGTCGCACCTACTAGAACAATTCTCATCCTGCTCACCGGCTACAGTGGGGCTTTCGGCTTTACGCCGACGGATCAAACAACGGCTTGAGCGCGTCGCGGAGGCCGGCTTCTTGCTCGGCCGACAATGGCTGCAGTGGCTTGCGGACGTTGCCAGTCCCGTAACCACGCCATTGCGCGGCCTTCAATACGGACTGTGTGTAAGGCGCACGCCAGATGTATAGGAGCGAGGGTAACATGCGCTGCCAAAGGGCGAGCGCCTCGCCAAATTTCTTCGCAGCCACCAGTTCATAGAGCTGTACCGCCTCGCCCGGCATATAGTTCGCCGCGCCCCAGATTACGCCGCGAGTGCCAGCCATGAGGGCGTAGACCGTCGTCGGGTCGGCACCGTTCAGCACCCCGCCTTTGGTCTGTAGATATTCCTGATGTACGGTGAGATCTCCGGCGCTATCCTTGATGTAGTTAAAATTCTTGAGACCGCTCAGTCGATCGAAGAGTCGCGGCGACACGGAAATTCCCGTTGCTTGCGGGATGTTGTAGCCGACGATGTCGATCCCAACCGCAGCGTCGATCTCAGCATAAAAGCTGAAAATGCCATCTTCATCGGAGGGCCCTTCCAGATACGGAGGGAGGATCATCAGCGCGTTCGCGCCAATGAATTCGGCATGCTGCGAGCGCCGGATGACCTCGTCCACGTTGAGCGCGGAGGTCTGACAGATCACATTGCATTTGTCACCGATCCGCTTCGCCCCCGTCTCGTAGAGCCGATTGCATTCCGCTTCAGTGAGGTATGGATGCTGGCCTGTGCCAGCCCCCAGGACGAGCCCATGAACACCGGCCGCGACGTATTTGTCGATCAATGCCTCGAATGTCGCGTAGTCGATCGCGCCGCTCGCGGTGAACGGCGTCTGCATCGCAAGATTTATGCCCTTAAGGTCCGCCATCGGTTTTCTCGCTTTCAAAAATTAAACTTCTGCGCCCGCCTGCTTGAAGCGCAGCGCTGTCGTGAAGCGCACGCCCATCGACGTGACAAACTTCGGATAGGTTCTGCTCGGGTTCGCGCGTGTCTTCAGGATGTCGATCACGGGGGACGAGCGCCCCACCGCCAATTCAGCCACGGCCTTCCCAAAGGCCGCGCCACGGGCTACGCCAGTGCCGTTGCAGAACGCCGCGCCGTAGACCCGGTCCGCAAGCTCGCCGAAGACCATGCCGCCGTTTTGAGCCAGAGTCAGGAGGCCACCCCAGCTGGCCTCGAAGCCGATCGATGACAGCTGCGGCCAGCGCCGATCGAATGCCACCTGTTGTTGCTCCCGCGCCCTCTTAACCTCGGAGATAGTGGTCTTGAAGTCGGTCGCGTAGGAATAAACGTTCCGCAGGAAGATGCGGTTGTCAGTCGTCCGTCGTATGGTTGTACCGAAGCTATCGGCCGGGATAAGTCCATACTCGGATTTGTTTCCGACCTGGGCAAGTTCGGATTCGGTAAGCACCCGCGTCATGCTTGCGAAGGTATAGAGCGGAATTGCTCTGTTTTCGAAGAAACCAAATTTCGTCAGATGTCCCGAAGCGCAGATGATCACCTTCGACGCTCGGATCGTCCCGCCAGGTGTCTCGAAAACGTGCTTGGGGCTTCCAAATTTCACCGCCAGGATTGGCGTGTTTTCGTGCACAGCCACGTTCGACGGCAAACGCCTTACCGCATTCTTCAGATACTTCGCCGGCTGTACGAGGATGGTTCCTGGATGGTAGAGCGCCTTGATGTAGTGACGGCTTCCCGTGATCGCCTGCATCTCGGGTGCCTCGACCCACCTGTAGTCTTGGCCCAACTTGTCCAGCGCAGTCGAAAAGCGCCGTAGGTCCTCGACACCATGCTTCGTCGCAGCGCTGTGGTATTTGCCCTGAGGGTCCCAATCGCACTCAACCCTGTTCTCTTCGACCGCGCTTTTGATGTAAGCTATGCCATCGAGATTGACGAAGAGTTCTTCTTTGTTTCCCTTGATGTCCTCAACGAAATCGCGCTTGCGGGGGTTATGGGCCAGATCGATGACAAAGCCCATGCATCGGCCCGAGGAATTGTTTCCGATACGTTCTGCATCGACCAACACGACGGATGCACCTGGATTGAGCTCCGCAAAGCGGCGTGCCGCATGCAGCCCCATCCAACCCCCGCCGATTACCAGGCACTCACAAGAGGTGTCACCATTTTGAGGCAACACGGATAACTCGGGACCCGCGGTGAGATACCAACCCGAAGCCGTTGGCTCCGTCGCCGGCGGCTCAATTGCAATGCGATCGGTAGGCAGGCTCTGCTTTGCAAGGACCACGGAAAGCTCGCTGGCATTAGGGCTGCCCGCAAAACAGGAGTGTTCTCCTGAAGCCGCTGCCTCGTTTTGTCTCCAAATGAATAGAGGATGGGAGCAGCGGCTTGTAGACGAAAAAGATCACCGCTGATATAGACTAGCTTCATGTCCAAACTTCGAAGCCTCGTTCCCTCCACCCATTCTTTGTTCGTTTTTGAAGCAGCCGCCAGAAATTTGAGCTTCAAGGGAGCAGCCGCCGAGCTGAACGTCACGCAACCGAGCGTATCGCACGCCATCAAGATGTTCGAAAAGCGCTGTGGAACGCATCTGTTCGTGCGAGACAATCGCGGAGTGCAGCTTACGGAGGCTGGAAGGCAGCTATATGAGGAAGTTCGCACCAGCTTCCGGCGAATGGAGCAGAAGCTTGAAGCGATTTCGGACCGCGGCACCAAGTACATCACCTTCGCGGCATCCTCGTCCATGGCTGCTCATTGGCTAGCCCCCCAGCTCTATCACTTCCAGGAAGACCATCCTGACATAAAGATAAAAGTCGTCTCGACCGACCGCGATATCGAACCGGATCAGGAAATCGATGTGACCGTATGGGTGCGGCCACGGGACTTTAAGCGACTTAACAGCTGGTTTGTGTGTGACGAAATCATTTTCCCAGTTTGCTCCCCGAGCTATCTCCAAGAGCACCCCACGCTAAAAACCATTGATGATCTCACCCGTCATCAACTGCTTCATTCTTCCGATGCATATCGCAAACGAATGAGTTGGAATGAATGGATAGAGCTTGCCGGCGGAGATGCTAGCGAAATCAAGCCCAACATCGTCTTTAACGACTACCAGCTTACGCTTCAGGCCGCTCTTGCTGGTGAGGGGATATCGCTAGGCTGGAATTTGACAGCCCAATATCTTCTCGCGAACCGACTTCTTGTGCGACCGATTGAGGCGAAGATCCAGACTGACAGGGCTTCCTTCATTTTGACGAGCGACGAGATAGGCAAAAATCAAGGTACCAAAATCCTCGTGGACTGGTTTTTGAATCAGGCCCAGCTTTTGGGTTTGTGAGCACTCGGCAAAATGGGCTCCGGAGAGCGGTGAGTGCGGATAAACTGAACTTAACACAGCATCGCTTTGAGGCCCACTGGCCACGTTGCCCAGATTGGCTCCTTTTAACGAACAGCCAGTTGCTCACCGTGTATAGCTGCGACCGTTCACGTCGAGCGTTGCACCGTTCAATGATACCTGCGACGAGCGCAGCACGAACACCACAATCTCAGCGATGCTCGTTGGATCAGCGATCTTGCCGATCGGAATGTCGGCCACAGCCGCACGTTCCCTGTATCCCGAAGCCATGCCTCTTGCCAAGCACGTGGCTCTGGATCGACAGAGAACTCAGTGCGGGGTTGTTCACCAGGGCGTCAAATTCGCCCAACGGTCCCAGGCGCGCGACTCCATAGGATGAATGCCCTTATGGTTCGGACAAGTCGGCCTTCGCTGTCCAAGCAGGCGTGCGGCCGAGGCACCATCACGACTATCAGCGCGGCGCGGGCCGTTCTATTTCCACGGCCCGACAGCGAGCGACCTATGTCTGCCAGCTCTTTACGATCTCCCAATCGACTTCCACTCCCAACCCGGGCTCTTCAGGCAACGATGCAAATCCTTCCTTGATCTCAACCCCTCTCGTAAACGGCGAGTGGCCGGCTACGTGCACCATCGAAAGGTGGCCCTCATCGACGGGGAAGACCGTTCGGCAAGAGGCGGCTGTGTGAAAAACAGCTGTATCGCCCAACAAGGTAAAGGGCGCCGTATCGACGCTGACGCCTATTCCGGCCGCCTCACAGATTGAGATGATTTTTCGCGCCTCGAACAACCCCCCGAGGCGGTTCAACTTGCAAACGATGCGATCGCATGCTTGCGCCTGAACAATTTGAACCATCGCCTCAGCTGACCAAACCGATTCGTCGAGAATGACGGGTATCCCCGCTGTCTTCCTGACGTGGGCCGACCCAGTGATGTCGTCGTAGCCCAAAGGCTGCTCAATCGAGAGATTGCGGTACTTACTCAGGGGACGGAGGGTGGAAATTGTGGCCCCTGCATTCCACCAGGCTTGGTTCGCATCCGCATCCACCATAATGTTGCTCGGAATGACCTCCAGCGCTGCCGCAAGCTTTTCTGCTTCGCTCACCAGATTTCCGTAACTCCACCCTGCGCTCAAGAGCTTGTCGCCAACTTTGACCTTTATCGCTTGATAACCCTCGTCGATCGCCTTCTTGCAATCTCTGGAAACAAGTTCTGCGCTATCTTGATAGGTACAGAACATCACGGGGATTCCACCCGAGTGTCCTCCGCCCATCAGTTTGTAGACCGGCATCCCGACAAGCTTTCCAGTTAAATCCCAGAGAGCCATGTCTACACCGGACCGGGCGCTCCGGGCCCCTGGTGCGCCTCCCGCATAACACTTGAGCATAAGCTCGTGGCAGACGAACAAATTGGTCGCATCGATACCACGGAGAGCGCTGTCGTATTGTCGAATCGCGCTGACGATTTGTTCCGGGGTCTCGTTCAGATACCACAACTGAGAGGAGACTTCGCCGACACCACACTCTCCCGACTCCAAAGTCACCTTGATCAGAAAATTTATCGGGATCGTTGGCCAAGGTGAACTTTCAGTATCCCATGTCTCCTTCACCGAAATGGTCGGAATTCGCCAAGCATCTATCGACGCTATTCTAAATTTCTGGAGCATCATATGTATGGCCTCTCGATGGTCGTAAGTAAGTTCTGAGAAATTAAAGGATCCCCATCAGCTTCGTCCCCATTCGGAAGTCGAACGCCCGGTTGTAGTCACCGGACCTGGTTTCCCACCGCCATGTAAGCGTCGGGAATTTCCAGGGACGGGATAGCCACACAAGCAGTTCGCGATTCGATGCAGATCCCCTCCGGCTCGATCAGATTCCTTGCAGCTTTAGACTCGAATATCGCCTCGAACGGGAGCTTCCGTCTCAACCGCCGACGAAAGCGCCGCCGTGATTTGCCGCAGGGAAACTACGCCGAGTGGCTGCCCGCCGTCGCCTGTGACGATACCGGCGTCGCACGAGGAGTTGGTAAGCTCTTTGGCGGCGATCTCTAGCGTCGAGCCAGACTTCAGCTTAGGCAGAGATCCGTTCTCCATCGCCGTGGTGGTGGGATCCATGACGGCATCGATCCTGATGAAGCGGCCGCGATTGACGTCCTTCACAAATCTTTGGATGTAGTCGTCGGCAGGACGCAAAAGAATGTCCTGGCTGTCGCCCTGCTGGATGATGGAGCCGTCCCGCAAGATCACGATCCGATCGCCAATTCTCAAGGCTTCGTCGAGATCGTGGGTGATGAAGACGATGGTCTTCTTGAGCTCCGCCTGCAATTCCAGAAGCATGGTCTGCATATCGGTTCTGATCAGCGGATCGAGAGCCGAGTAGGCCTCGTCCATCAGCAGGATCGAGGCGTCATTGCTAAGCGCGCGCGCAAGGCCTACCCGCTGCTGCATGCCACCTGACAATTCGTTCGGGTAGCGCAGCTCAAACCCCACCAAGCCTACCCGCTCGATCCAGCGCATGGCAATGGCACGGCACTTTGTCTTTTCGATCCCACGCACCTCCAGACCGAATGTGACGTTGTCGATGACGGTCCGGTGCGGCAGCAATCCAAATCGCTGGAACACCATCGCCGTATGATTGCGGCGGAATTCCCTCAGTTCCAACTCAGACATTTCGAGAATGTTGCGACCGTCGATTATGATAGAGCCCGAGGTTGGCTCGATCAGGCGATTGATGTGCCGGATTAGCGTCGACTTGCCGGAGCCGGACAATCCCATGACGACCTGGATCTTGCCGGCCGGCATGGAGATATTGATGTTGTTCAGGCCAAGGATATGGCCATGCAACTTGCCGAGTTCAGATTTCGACATCCCATCGCGGACAGCTTGGACGTACTGCCGCGGAGCGCCGCCGAAGATCTTGTAGAGGTCACGGATCTGGATCGACGCGTCGCCCTTACTCATGCGTTGCACCCCGATGCTTCTGCAGCCGGTGTCCGTACGCCTGACTGATGCGGTCGAAAATGATTGCGATGCCGACGATGGCAAAGCCGTTGAAGATGCCTTGCGTGAAATACTGGTTGGCGATAGCCTGCAGGACGTTCAGGCCAAGCCCTTGCACGCCGATCATCGAGGCGATGACCACCATGCCGAGCGCCATCATGATGGTCTGGTTGATGCCGGCCATGATCGTCGGCATGGCGAGCGGGATCTGCACCTTCCAGAGCTTTTGCGAGCGTGAGCAGCCATAGGCGTCGGCGGCTTCCAGCACCTCCTTGTCGACCAGCCGGATGCCGAGGTCGGTGAGGCGGATGATCGGCGGGATGGCGTAGATCACCACCGCGATGAAGCCCGGCACCCGGCCGATGCCGAGCAGCATGACGACCGGAATGAGATAGACGAAGGGCGGCATCGTCTGCATGACGTCGAGCACCGTCTGCATGACCCCGCCCACGCGCTTGTAGCGGTTCATCAGGATGCCGAGTGGCATACCAATCGCAATAGAGAAAATAGTTGCCGTAAGGACGAGAGAGATCGTCTTCATTGCATCCTGCCACAGGCCAAGAAGACCAATGGCAATCAGCGTTCCAACGACGGCCAAAACCACCGTCCACCTGCGCGCTGCGAGCCATGCAATCGTTGCCAACGCGATGATCACAAGGGCCCAAGGTGCGTTCGAAATGGCTCCTTCGAAAAAAATCAGGATGCGCTGCAGCGGGTAGAAGAAACTTTCGATTGCATCTCCATATGAGCGCGTCAGGCCACGGAGAAAACCGTCGACAGCCCGTTTGATGGCTAGCAGAACCTCAGGATCCAATTGGGGAAATTTGAACAGCCAATCCATATCGCGATGTCCAGCTAAGTTTCGCCGCGGAGACAGTAAGTAGCAGCAACACAATGTCAACGACAGCAGTAATTCGTGCCAGATGTCGCTCTTGCCAGCAACGCTACAGCATATATTCAGAGGAGACTTCGGAGTAAAATCCGAAGCCTCCATGTTGGACAAACGCTAATTCGATGCAGCCTTGACCTTTTCGGCCACGTCAGCCGGGACCCATTTCGTCCAGACTTCCGGCATGTTCTTGATAAACCACTTGGCACCATCCTCGCCGTTGGCCTGGTTTTCGGTCATCCACAGCATCACCTTGCCGACTTCGGCTTGGCTCCAACTGCGTTTGGCAAAATAGTCTTTTGCCGGGGCCACGTCGTCACGCTTCAAGAACTTGTCGGAGGCCAAAGTGATTTCTTCCGAGGCCTTCCAGTAATTCGGCTTCGGATCCGGGCAATCCTGCTTCGCAGTGCAGCGTGCCCACTCCGCATCATCGTGCGCAGGTCCGTCCAGGCGTACCATGGGATATTTCACCAGCAATGACGTCGGAGCCCAGTAGGCCGCAATGAAGCCGTGCTTCTGCTCGTAGGCTTTCGCGATCGCACCGTCGAGCGCGGCCGCAGATCCGCTCGGCACGAGTACGAACCCCTTCTTGTCGGCTTCAAATGCCTTGAACAACTGCGATGTTATCACCGTATCGCCCCAGCCTTGCGGGCCTTGGATGATGCCGCCCTTCGATGGGTCTTCGGGGGACGGGAACAGATCTGGATGCTTCAAGGCATCATCTACAGTTTTGATATCGGGATGAGCGTCGATGACATATTTCGGAATCCACCAGCCTGAAACCGATCCGTCGCTGATTCCGGTTCCAATCCGCTTGACCCGTCCCTCATCGGCGCCTTTGGCGTAGAAATCACCCAACAGGGTAACAACCACAGACGGAGCGATATCCGGCTGGCCCTTTTCAATCATCGAAGTTACCGTCGGAACCGTGTCCCCTGCGACAGTGGTCGCATTGCATCCGTAGCCATTGTTGAGGATGAGCTGGTCAACGTAGGCGTTCGCCTCGGCCGACTGCCAGCTGAAGAGCGCCAACGTAACGTCACCACACGCAGCGTGCGAAACTCCGCCGCTCAGGAAAGCGCAAATTGCACCGGCGGATAAGGTAATCAGTAGACGTCTCACATGTTCCTCCCTTTGCTGGCTTATTGTTCCCAGCCGTTTGATCCAGGCGTGCATACGCTTCAGGCCAGCGGCAAGCATCATGCATAAAGGATGTGATTGGGATCTCGTAGTTCGAAAAAATGCCGGCGGATATAGATACAAATAATACCGGCCGTCGAGTGGAGTTTGTGGTGACTGCCTCAAGCGGGGCATTCGCAATCATCGCCGACGTCTTCCGGCCGGCCGTCTTCGAGCCGAAAGATCGCCTTTTGAAGCGCCCCGAATAGGGCTCATAAACGTGCCTGTAGGCTTGATGGCTTCAGCTGACCGGGACACAGATATTGTACAGGTTTATGCGACGGTTATGTCTCGACGAGAGTCGCACAGCCGTCGAGCGCTCCCCCAAGAATGTCAGTTTTCACGAATGGGAAGAGCGGGCTTCAACGGCGACTTTGAGGCGCAAAGCGGACATCGTAAAAGCGCCAACGCGCTTTTGCTAGCCGGCGGCCTTCGGTCGATTTGACGGAGGCGACTGGCGCAGTCGGTCATATCTCCGAAATTGTCGAACGTAGAAGAGCCTGAATGTGTTCTGGTAGGTCGAGCTCGCCACGCGCCTCGATCTCCAAAAGATATCGGGCCTTGGCCAAGCGATCCCCTCGGCTGACCGCAGGATAGGCGCAAATGGCCAGTAACGTCCCTTCCTCTTGCCGGCTGGCTCTGTCGTGGTCGCCACTGCTGCCACCCACTTCATGCATCGCCTTGCCGAACGCGGCGTATGCCGTCATGTGCGCTTCAAGCAACGCCTGCAATTTGTTCGTTATTGCTGGGTCTCGACGCACTCCCCTTGCGGTATAAGCCGTCGCCGTCAGTGTCGAACCCAAAACGGCGGCGCCAGAGTGGGCGAGCAAGGCGCGGCGGTTGATGCCGGTCGTGGTGATCTCTCCTCTTCGTTTCAGCCCTAGGGCATATCCGAAATCGCGAACTTGACCACCGTAACACGATGGCTCGCGCATTCATGTCAGGATGGATGGCCTCCGGGGCCGAACCAGGCGCCGGCACTCCGAACTCGCCCCTTCCAGGCTCCAACCTGTCGTTGCCCGCGCACCGCACATTGCGTTAAGCCACCGAAAACATTCAGAAATCGTCATCGCCACAAGGTGGGGTGAATATTCAAACATTGTGAAATTTCCACATAACTCATTGAAAACAAACGACCGCTAGAGCACGCACCCTGCGGGCTTTTATCTTGCCATCGATCTACGGTCGTATTTCGTGGCCCCTCGCTCGACAGCACCAAACCTCGCTTTGCCGCGCGGCAATGTCCGGCCGCCCGCAGCAGCGCGAAGAACTACGAAAGGAAGCAGATGCCCCCTAGAGCGTCTCGTTGTTGTTCACCGAGAGCGCTGCTTCAGCTGCAGCCAATCCGTAGCCGCCTTGATAATGTAAGCGCATTCCTGGCATGATCGACGGCATGTTGGCGTTGCCAGATTTGACCTCAGATGGCGCTGGCCGGCACTGTGATATCGACACTGTGAAGGCGTGCCAAACGTAGCTCGGCTGAACAAAATGGAGGTAAGGCGACGTGTGGCAGAACGACATTCTTGTGTTGCCTGACGATCTGATTGCGTTCGCATGGTCTGCACCGATGCGGGACTTGGCGGCGAAGCTCGAACTGTCCGACGTCGGGCTGAAGAAGTTGCTGACGCAATGCGGAGTAGCGTCGCCGCCGCAAGGCTATTGGAATAAAATCCGTGCCGGAAAGAGGGTGCCAGCACTACCCAAGGCGCCACCACGGCGCCCCGGTGAATTGGGCCGAGCAAGTGTCGACGCGCGCTTCAAAAAGGTACTGCGAATTGCACCCCCTCTTGCATCCAATGGGCCATTTGCATCCGCTCTGGTTCCAGAAGGCCTCGACGAACTCCACGCACAAGAGCTGAAGGCGATAGGCAAAGTTTCTGTCCTGCAGACGCTGGACAGACGCCACAAAGGGCTCGCCCAACTGCTCAAGCAGGAGCAGCGTCGCCGCGACAAAAATGCAGAACGCGAGTGGACCTTTGACGAACCCAAGTTCGACAATCCGCTAGGCAAGCGGCGGCTGAAAATCTTCAATGCGCTGTTTTTGGCTCTCAGCAAGCGCGGCCATGACGGTGATGCCTACGAGCGCGATGGAGAAATCCATGCGCGAGCAACCATCGGAGACACCTATCTTGGATTGGACATCGGAATAGTCGGCAGCCACCGCACCGTGCGTCAGTACGGGTACCTGCGGCCGGCGCCAGACCTGCCAACATCAACCCCGCTTACACTGCGGATCGATCCGGAGTTCGACCGCAAGAATACAGTATCTTGGCAGGACGACGGTGACGCCAAGCTTGAGTCAAAGATCGCTGAGATCGCGGCTGCAATCATCGTGGCTGGGGAGAGAACGTTTCGCCTCAGCCTGCGAGAAGCCGAGGAGCGTGTAGAGCGGGAGCGGATTGAAAAGGAGAAACAGCGCCAGGAATGGCTGGTTCAGCTCAACCAAAAGCGCCTGCAAAATCTACGGAACAGCGGCGAGCTTCTACGTCAAGCCGAAGACATTCGCGCGCTTGTTGAGCGCGTCCGTCGCGCGATCGATGATGGTTCGGCTGATATCGATCCCTCAGTGCTGGAAGCATGGCAACGTTGGGCACTCGCAGAGGCTGATAGGATCGATCCAGTGCGGTCAGGCCAAATTCTAACGCACCTCAACGAGCCGTCGCTATAGTAGGTTAGCCGAAGGCCTTCTGACCGACAGCCTGCTGCGTACGCATACCACAGGGGGCGATATGGAATAGCGAAGTGAAAAGATGCGCGACGCCATGGATCTTGCTCTACAAAGGTTGCGCCTTAGCATGTTCCGATCGCGCAAATGACGATGGAAGAACGCAAATATCCCGGTGAGCTCGCATCTCCGCAGCAGCTTCACGAGCTGGCGGAAGAGTATCGCATGGCGGCTAACCTGCTCCTTCAACAAGGCCGATCGGCAAACCGTTGACACGCGCGCCGTTCAGATTGTCGGCGATCCATGCAATCGAACTCTATCTGACCGCGCTTTTGCTGCACTGTGGGCGGTGATTTTAGGACGTGCCGTTGCGCTCTCCGAGCCAAAACTTCATGCGCCTGGGAGGTTAGCTGCCCTCGCCCGCCTCGCCGATTGCGACAGCCCTCGCGACGTGGCTGCCGCATTCGGCGTCAGCGAGAGCACGATTGTCAGGATTAGCCGCCCAATGCCTTAAACAGAAACGCGGTGACGCCAAGTCCAAAGCTCGTCACCAACACATTCTGTACGGATGCCAACAAGGGGCTAGGGTCCGCGGTGGGGCCGAACATCGCCGATAGAGATGGCGGCCATGCCGCAGAACAGCGTTAGCACGGCACATGCGAGGATAAGTTTCGGATTTTCGTTCATCAGACTCCTCTTTCTGGTCGGAGAAGCCTGATCGAACAGGAACTTTCCCCGACCGCTTTTTAACGGTCGTTCGAAGTTCCTGGTCGCTCCCCTGTCGGCCATAATGCCGGTCAATCAACCGGTCCAATCATAGCGCCAGAAATGGGTCTAGAGTGAATAGGGTAGTCTCGCCGCATTGCCTCGATAGGGGAAGTGGGAAACACGGTGCGGGCAGAACCCGAAGGCTGAATCTAGGAACGGCCATGCCGATTCTCAAGCCTGAAAATCAACTCACCATCTTCGTCAACAGTTCGGTCAGCTTCGGATCGACCTGGCCGTCGCGGTATACTTCATTGCCTACGATTTTCCGGTTCGGCAGGTCAATGATGAGGTGGACGCCTAGGCGATAACCGTAGTGGTAATCGGGGTCCAGACTCTTCTGGAGCGTCATTAGCGACAGCTTCTTGAGGTCTTTTTCGTAATCTTTGCTGCCACCGACCCGCTTGGCCTCGATGACGAGGATGTTGTCCTCTCCGGTATGTGGCGTGTGGACGATTATGTCAGGACGAACCTGCATGATATCCCACTTGCCGAAGTCATCCTGAAACCTGACTTTCTTCAATTTGTCATCGCGGCTGGTCCACTCCGCGCTAACCCACAAACCATCGAAATGGGGCACCATTTTCATCGCCAGGTAAGGCGTAATTGAAAATTCCTGCGGCGCCGCCTTCGCCAAGGCGTCATCGGCCACCATCTCTCTCACCGCCCTCGAAAAGCGGTCAAGGATAGCTCCGTCCGGCATCTTCCCGTCAGCTTTCATTTTTTCCATTTGCTGCCCCTTGTGCGCCTCTTGAAGAGCGTGTGCGGCGGGATTATTTCATAGGCCGGATTTGGCGAATTCAATCGCGGACCGCCGCGAGCCAACCGTTAATGTGACGTGAATCTGAACAAAGCAAAACCTGAACCGAAAATCGAAAACGCTCTAGTCTAATCGAACCGAAGCAAAAATCGAAAACCGATCCTGAACCAAACCGAAGCTGAATCAAAACCGAAGCTGAATCAAAACCGACGCTGAATCAAAACCGACGCTGAATCAAAACCGACGCTGAATCGAAACCGACCCTAACCAGATGAGATTTCAAACCGAACAGAGATAACCGGTCGCGGACCAGCGGTGCACACGCCCCTCGACCAGACTTCGAAGTCGTCAAATCCCCCCTTCAACAGAGGGTTTTGTCGGTACCTTCAGAACCCGGATAGGACAAACAATGTTCAAGATCCGGTTTTCGGTCGAAGTCCATGTTTCTGAGCGCATCATCCAGACGGTCCTGTACCTTCTGGTCGTTCTGATCCGGTGGCACTTCGGGCACTAATAGACTGGAGCGAGATGCCTCATAAGGGCATCTCGTTTCTGTTTTAGCGTTCAGTCGACGGATCACACGCCAAGCCACACAGCGACAATCGCTTTCACTGCCCAGACCACCACAAACGCGATCACGCATTTCTTGTCCCTCGGATCATCGATCGAGGTAGCTTACAGATTCAAGTCTGTACGTTCTGACACCGGCTTAGCAATCTCTGCCATGCGGCGCCTGTTAATCCTCTCCAGAAAGGTTTCTTCGCGAAGCTTGCCCATGTGCTTCTGAACAAATCTTAGAGCAGCACCGTTGCTGCCATAGACGTAATCGGTAGCGTTGTTCACGACGTATTTGTTGACGGTCGTCACGAAATCCCATGGCTGTTTTTCGACCAAACGGCGCCTGAACTCTTCCGTCTTGGTGGCGACAAAAACGCGGTGCGGGCCAATGGGTAGAATTATGTGCGACTTCGGACCATTCATCCCGACCGACGCAATCAGGGGACGATCCGAGGTGAGAAATTCTCGGGCGCCATCGATGTTGTGCACTGTCCACTGTAGCTGCCCGATCGCCTTGATCGCAGTCTCGACCTGCATCATACCGCTGAGCGCTACCATGGCAGCCCTCTCGTGGAATGTTGGCCCGAGCAGCTTTTGATAGTCCTCCGCCGTCTGGGGATTGCCCTTCATGCCGGACCTGTTGAAGGCGGCTTGCAGGCTAGGGAGATCTGAGAACCAGTCGTATTTGACGTAGTGCTTGAGTCGCTTGATATCGGCCGGCATGCGCATCATCAACGAGAGAAGAAACTTGATCCACGCAACCATTTCTTTCTGAGTTGCGTCTGCATCAAACCTACCCTTCATCAGCCGCCGCATTGCAGCAGAAGCCTCTGTGTCGACTGGCCGAGTGAACTCGGTCTCGAACAAGTTTGCGACGTTTTCAGGTATCCCCTCCACTGCATAGAGGCGATTGATGTAGCCAACAGCACTCGGATGGCGGCGCAAGGGTTTTATCCGCTCGCCGTTCGGATTCGGTCTGCTGAACTGGACAAGTCGCCCGTCAGCGCCAGCCCATTCCTTCAGGTAGAAGACCGGAAGGAAGTGGTGCTTGTTGGGCTCGTTCTGTTTGAACTCCTTTGTCATGAAGCGTCTTGCACTTTGTAGAGCGCGGCGAAGTGCACATTGGTGGCGAAACAGTAGTCACGCGCTGAGGGCTGAAATCTCGCCCTCGAAAAGCTCGGCATTGGGGGCGATCTCCGCACATCGGACGGGTGCCGAAATTACTGCGTAATATGAAGGGATTCCACATGGACAGGCTTTCGTTGTCTTTTGGCATTCAGGTTATTGTCAGCATATTGCCGGGAATCGGAAACGGTTAAACGCAAACTCTCACACTCCTGACACTCCTGACATCAGGCGCCATTGCAGATTCCCCATTCGTTCTCTATCTCTTGATACGTCAGGAGGGGACAGGACGATGGCTGAACCCATAAATTTCGATAACTTGCCAGAAGACCCGCAACAGGCGTTTGTGGTGCTTGTCGGCTTGTTTGACGAGCAACTTGCCGACGATATTCGCGGCAACGAGGAAGGCGACACCCGGCTAGCCCTGATCAGCCATATGAACAAGATTACCGGCGCAGCCAGAGCCCTCCACATCGACGCCTTGTCAAATTGGGAACTGCCTGACCACGACAATGCTTACGACGCACATCACAGTTTTGACCTGGCCACTAAAAGCATCGTACTCCAGTTCCAAATTCAGAAAGCGCGCATTGGACAAATCTACTCGGTCGAGCTGGACGCCGCCACCAAGGCCCGCATCCATAACCTGGTCAACGAAATACGACAGTTGATCGAAGCCGCCGATCTCGACGAGCGAAAAAAGAATTCTCTCTTTTCTAAACTTAATGCCTTCGACGCAGACGTTGACCGCGCGCGCACGCGCTTTGACAACGGAATGCTGATGGGTATCTCGATCGCCAACCTGATCAACAAGGGCGCAGATGCATTGAAGCCGGCCAATGAACTGTTGAGGCGCATTAACGAGCTTCTTGGAGGCGCCAAAAGTAAGGAAGCCGACCCAGAGCGGTTGCCGTCGCCGGATGATGTCAAGCACATAGAGAAACCGAAGAAACAAATCCGGGACTTCGGGCGTGGAAGCCGTGAGCTGGACGACGAGATTCCATTTTGAAGCCTTGCTGCCTGAGGTCACCGAAAATGATCGTAGGTCAGACTCGACGATCATATTGATCGGCCTTTGTCGAATGTCTAAAAGTCCTTAAGTCATCATGCATTCGATTAAGGTGGGGCGCTTATTTAATGACCAAACATAACTTGGCTGTCTTCTCACGCGACTTGCGATCGCTACGAAGCGCTGCGGTTATTTTGTCATACTGTGTGGCTATTACGCTACTCCTAGGCCCTGGTCCCCGCCTGCAGGGGTTCTTGATAAGCACTCTAAATGGCGACTCCGCCTCGATATATGAGGCAGCTTACGCAGACCAGATAGTGCCATTCTTATCATTGGGCCAATGGCTGATCGAAGCCTATCAACCTAGCCTTCTGATTATCGCATTCGCAGTATCTGTCTCATCGCTCACCGCGCAAACCCCAAAACAAATGCTCGGACGAGCAACCGCCATTGGGTTTATTGCGCTTACGATCAATGACGTTATCCAAAGTGGCTTCGACTTTTCGGCATTCGCCGAATCGACCTTTGCAAACTTTGTAGGAGCGCTTTTTTTAGCATGCGCGGTTGTTTCCTGGACGCAAATCGCAGAGTGGACGATCCATCATCTGCAAGTGGAAAAGCCATACATTCTTGCCGCTATTTGCGTCCAGGTCTGCGCCCTCGGTTTGGCGTCTAACGCAATCATTTTCTACGCTGCAGATTTTTTCTATAGACCTCTCCCAGTTCAGATTGACGCGTACTTGGATGCGCCACTGAATGGAGGATTAGCAACTAATAAATCGAAATTCGAAGCAGGTGAAAAGCCCTTTGCTTTGTTTCCCTATAGCTTCGACGCTTCGCGCTTGAGCTGGTACAATCCTGACGGCGGACTTAGCGCATCATGGCATGCCACCAACGAGAATGCGAAATTCGATCTCAAGATCGATATCCTATCAGGATGTGCAGAAAGCGAGTGGATCCCTGATCCCGAAGCTGAAAAGTCTAGCTTCCGCGTCGACGACGTCAGACGGATGTCGATTTCGTTCGACGGTGGCGCTTCTGATATTTGGGTACTTGAAGGTGACCGAAGCCCGTCGACATTATCACTCACGACAGATTTGGTAAGCTCATTCGGGCTGGAGGCTGGGGCCAAGCCTGGTCTGAAAAACGTTTGGCAGTTCATAGGAGATAGATCGAGACTGTCCTTTGGGGCGGGCAGTAGGGCGCTATCTTTCTACGCTGGTCGATCCTTTCTAGAGCCGCACGACCAATCGGACGTCATTGAGCTTGGGCAGAGGAAACTTCACGTCGAGATCGACGGAGCCCCCTACCAAATCAACATCGCTACACCTCCAGTTAAGGTCGGAGACCGGGTTACATGCATGTTCATCGCTAGCCGCAGTGCATTCCAAACCGGTGCACTTACGCTGCCAAAATCCGCCCTCAACATAGGGGTGAGAGTTACCATCACAATGCGGCCCACGGAGTTGGTTTCACGACAAGATAGCGAACTGAACCTGGCCGGCGATTCCGGATGGGTCAAAGTGGATGATATCAATTATCGTGATATTCAAGATATGCCTGACGGCGTCGCCAGCTTCATTGAAGCCGAGGGCAATTTTTCGATAGACGTCGATGGAAAGCCGCAAGACGTCCGACCTACTGACCGATATCGGGCCGTCGGATGGTTTCGCGCTGGTGGCACTGACAACGGAAAATTTCGAGTTTTGGGCACTGCGAAATCGCTTACAAAAAATGAGCGGCGGCTCAATCCGACAAAGTTTGAAAGCACGAAGCTCGTCGAGCAACTGACAGTGCTTGCTCCCTTTTGGCTGATGTTTCTAGGCTCGCTGCTTCTGCCCCTTCAGACAGCATTTCGGAACGACAAGGCATTCGAATGGGTGCCAAGGATAGTCGGGCGTTGAGCTTCTCAATGGTAGCGGCGTTCAACAAAATCGACCATTTACTTTCAAAGGTGCCATTGGGTTGTTCGGCTGACTGTCTAGTCTGTTGAACATCATCGCCTGAAAGGCGGAGGTGCGCGGCACCAATCCCAGAGATTGCATAGGCTGGTCAAGAACCTGCATTTTGTTCTTTGTCGTGAGTGCGGGCGCCAGTATTTTCTGCGGATGAGAATTGCATCGCTGGACCGACGCGTCCTTGTTAATAGCGACTCAGGAGCTACCGAGTGCACTCTGAGCTCGCTGCGCGATCGACCGTTTGTTGTCCTGCTTGGCGAGCCCGGCCTCGGCAAGTCGACCGCGCTGCGCTATGAGGCCGAGGCGGAAGGGGTCGAAGTCTTCACCTGTCGAGATGCGATGAACGGCGCTCCGCTGCCGGTTGGCGAGACGACCTACCTTGATGCATTGGATGAATATCGCACGGGCGAGAACGGCAAGGACAAGGTTCTGCAACTCGCCAATACCCTGTCAGCGAACAAGAGCCGCCGTTGGCGCCTCACTTGTCGGGCAGAGGACTGGCGCGATGCCGCCGATCTCGGAGCGATGCGACGGGCGGCCAACAATGGCGCGATCATCGTGGCGCGCCTTCTGCCCTTGGACGAAGGCGAAGCGCGGGCCGTCCTAACAGCGCTTGGCAACGTTGATCCGAAATCGTTCGTGGTTGAGTCACGCAATCGCGGCGCAGAAGCCTTTCTCGAGAGCCCTTTGAGTCTCCGATTGCTTCATTCGGTGGTCGCCGCCGAGGGTATATGGCCAAGCAGTCGTTTTGAGTTGTTCCAAAAGGCCCTCTGGGCGCTTGCTCACGAGCACGATCCCGAGCGGGCGACAGATCCCAGGCCGAGCGTCGAAGCGGTCATCGACACCGCTTCAAGACTGTGCTTCTACGCCCTTGCTTCGGGGGCCAAGGCGTTCTGGCGTTCAAATGCACCGCCGCCCCATTCGAGCGTCGCCAATGAGCTTTTGACCACTAACGCGCTCCATCTTGTGCCTGGGCTGGTGGATGCAGCCCTGGACACAGCGTTGTTTCGTGGCGAAGGCCATATTTTCGAGGCTTTCCATCGCGCCGTAGCAGAATTTCTCGCCGCACGCTTCCTAGCCAGGATCGTGACGGGCGCGGGAAACAATCCGACGTTCCCATTGCGGCGCGCAATCGCGCTCATCACTGGCTCTGACCACAGGGCACCAAGCGAACTTCGCGGACTATATGCCTGGTTCGCAGCCCACCTTCACAGGCAGGGAGACGCACCGGGTGCGCTCCGTCTCATTGACCGCGATGCAGCCACCGTACTGGCTTATGGCGATGCCGCTGCTTTCGACACTTCGGGACGAAAAGCGATTCTTGTCAATCTTGACCGTGACGATCCCTATTTCCTTTCCTCGCAGGGAGAAGCGACAGTGCTCGGTGGTCTCGCCGGCGAGGATCTGGCTGGGGATTTTGCAACGATCTTGGACATGGACGTCCGTAGTCATCTCCAGATCACGGTCTTGCAGGCTCTCTCGGAA
>NZ_RZSC01000279.1:0-7227 GCF_003998155.1 Mesorhizobium sp. M1E.F.Ca.ET.063.01.1.1 | reverse complement strand
ATCATGGTGTTGATGGCGACCGACTTGCCCGAGCCGGTGGTGCCGGCGACCAGCAGGTGGGGCATCTTGGCCAGGTCGGCGACGACCGGCTCGCCGCCGATCGTCTTGCCGAGGCCGAGCGCCAGTCTGCAGGAGGTGTTGCGGAAGCCGGCGGATTCGATCAGCTCGCGGAAATAGACCGTCTCGCGCGTTTCATTGGGCAGCTCGATACCGATGACGTTGCGGCCCGGCACGACGGCGACGCGCGCCGAGATCGCCGACATGGAGCGGGCGATGTCGTCGGCCAGCCCGATGACCCGGCTCGATTTCACACCCGGCGCCGGCTCGAACTCGTAGAGCGTGACGACCGGACCCGGCCGGACGTGGATGATCTCGCCCTTGACGCCGAAATCCTCCAGCACGCTTTCGAGCAGGTCGGCGTTCTGTTCCATCCGCTCCTGCGACATGTAGAAGCCCTGGCCTTCCGGCGGCAGCTGCAGCAGGTCCTCGGGAGGAAGCTCGTATCCGGCCGCGGCGGTCAGCGGCGCGACCTTACCGGCGACAGGCAGGGAGGGCGCGGGCCTTGCGGTCCGGGCGCTTCTTGCGCCGGAAACCGGCGCGGCAGCAGTCGCTTCGGGCGCACGCGGTTCGATCTCCACCGGAGCGGGCCGGGCGACGGGCGGGGCGGGCGGCACTCTTCCCGAAGCAGGATTTTCGGCCGGCCCGTTCGAGCGCCATTCGATGACGCGATAGAACGATGTTGCCTCGCCCAGGGAAGCGGCGCGGGATGGGTTCGGCTGCGCTGCCGGAGGACGCGCGGGAGTGGCGGGCGGCTGCGGCGATTCGTTCAGGCGCGCCCGCGCCAGGCGCTCGGCGAGCAAGGGCATGCTGAACTCGAAAAACGCATCATCGGAAAGATAGGACCAGCGAAATTTCGGCGGCTGCAGCTTTTGCGCCGGAGTGGCGACCGCCCGCTGCGGCGCGGCGATGGCTTGCGGCGGCCGGGCCGGAGCAGTGGAGGCCGCGGCGGGAATTGCCCGGGCCGGATTGGCGACCTGTGGCGCCGGTGGCGCGGAGCGGATGGAATCGCCGCCGGAAGCCACCACCTTGGCCGGCGCTTCGTCATCCGGCTGCGGCGCGGGCCGCTTGTCGGAATCCGGCGTGCGGGTGAACCGGACATTGGGCGCGAGGAAGAAATATCGCTGCCAGGCCGGATGGCCGAACTCGCCGCCGCCAGCCGGATCGAGCGGGACGGTGTTCGATTCGCCGTCAGCAGGGGCTCGCAGCGCGACGACCTGCCCCATTTGCTTCTGCGGCGCTGCAGCCGGGCCATGGTCCCGCGCGTCCTCCGGACGGCTGTGATCGTCGTTGCCATAGGCGGAAGCGCCGGACGGATTGGCACGGGAAAAACGCATGGATGTCATACTCGAGACTCGTCGAACAAAGCTGTCCCGAGACATAGGAACTGATGGTTAACAAGACCTTCCGACTGGCGCGCTAAGGGAGGCTGATCGACGGTCAAGTTGGAAGGGCGCCGCGTTCCTTCACACCCCCCTCTGGCCTGCCGGCCATCTCCCCCGCAAGGGGGGAGATCGATGTTGCGCGGCTTTCGCCAATTGTCGACGTCGGAAGAAGGGCGTGGCGCCTAGGCCGGTTCCGACACCTTCTCCTCGGCGGCAAGCGTCGCGGTGCCGTAGGCCTTCAGGAAGACGTTCACGCCGGAGCGGACGACATGGTCGATCTCGGCCTGGGTCGGCGCCTTGGTACGGTAAGAGAAGATGCACTGGCGAAACAGGCCGGCAAGGCAAAGGTCGGTAAGCTGATAGGCGGCGAGTTCAACATCCTCGATCTTCAACAGACCGCGCTCGACGGCGGCGTTGAGGAAGGCGGCGACCTTGTCGTGGCCGCGTTTGGGGCCGCGCTCGTAAAAGCGCGCGCCAAGCTCGGGAATCCGGTCGGACGCGCCGATCACCGTGCGCTGCGCCTGGATGACCTTGGCCGAGGTGATCTTCATGACGAGCACCTTGCCGAACTTCACCAGCGTCTCGCGCAGGTCGTCGGCGTGGTCGAGGACGTCATACATATTCTTGAAGATGGTGCCGCGCTCTTCCTCAATGAGCGCCTCGAAGAGCTCTTCCTTATTGGCGAAGTAGACGTAGATCGTGCCCTTGGAGACGCCGGCCTCGCGTGTGATGTCGTTCATGGAGGCGGCCTCGAAGCCCTTGTCGATGAAGACGCGGCGCGCGCCTTCGATGATCTGGGCCCGCTTGATTGGATCCTGCCCCGCCGCCGGACGGCCCTTGCGCAGGTCGAGCAGATCGCTATCGGCTGTCGTTTCGACCATTGAAGTCACACCTCACGAAATATTTCGAACCAGGCGGTTCGATTTGCTCTTGATATGGGCCTCTTTCCGCGCTATGTCAATCAGCAATTCGAACCGAACGGTTCAGTCTGACTGACTTATATCCCAGAGAGATTATCATGTCCTCGAACGCGCCCGCCACTGCCGAAGTCCGCAATTTTCCCAACGCCAAGGTCCAGCCGTCGATCGAAGCGCCGGAAGTGCCCGTACAGCCCGCTCCTCCCGAGCCGGTCGAAGCGCCGGCCAAGAAGAAGCGCTCTCTCCGCTCGATGCTGTTGCCGATCATCGGGCTTGGCCTGCTCGGCGCCGGTTCCTGGTATGGATATAACTATTGGGCCGATGGCCGGTTCATGATCTCCACCGACGACGCTTATGTCCAGGCCGACATGTCGTTCATGTCGCCGAAAATCTCGGGATATGTGGATAAGGTCCTGGTGAGCGAGAACCAAAAGGTCAAGGCCGGCGATTCGCTGTTCGTCATCGACGACGGAGACTACAAAATAGCCGTTGCCCAGGCCGAGGCGCAGATCGCCACGCTTGCGAAGACGCTCGACCGCATCGACGCCCAGACCAAGGCGGCCCAGGCCTCGCTGGCGCAGGCCCAGGCGCAGAAGATCGCCGACCAGGCCGCCGCGGACAACGCGGCACGCGCCCAGGACCGCGCGGCGCAGCTGCTCAAGACCCATGTCGGCACACAGGCGCAGCTCGACGACGCCCAGACGGCGCTCGACCAGGCCAAGGCGGCGCTTGCCGGCGCCGATGCCCAGATCACCGCGGCCCAGGCCAATATCGGCGTGCTCGAAGCCCAGCGCGCGGAATCCGCCAGCACACTCGCCTCGCTGCAGCTCACCCGCGACAAGGCGCAACGCGACCTTTCCTTCACCGTGCTCAAGGCACCCTATGACGGCGTCGTCGGCAACCGCTCGGTCGAACAGGGCGACCTTGTCAGCCCCGGCCAGAAGCTCGCCGTCGTGGTGCCGATGGACAAGCTCTACATCGTCGGCAACTTCAAGGAGACGCAGCTTGGCCGGCTGGTGCCCGGCGAGAAGGTCCGCATCACGGTCGACGCCATCGACGGCCAGAGCTTCGAGGGCACGGTTTCGTCGTTGGCGCCGGCCTCCGGCGCGGTGTTCTCGCTGTTGCCGCCGGAAAACGCCACCGGCAACTTCACCAAGGTTGTCCAGCGCGTGCCCGTGCGCATTGATGTGCCGGCCGACGTTCTGAAGACCGGCAAGCTGCGCGCCGGCCTGAGCGTCATCGTCGCCGCCGACAGCCGCACCGCGCCGGCCGCGACGTCCAACTGAGCAGTTTGGGGGGCGGCTCAGTGGCCATCGAGCGCTGAGCCGCCCCGCCTGCCAGGTATTTGTTTTGGCGCGGTTCCGGACGGAAGACTGTTCCTGGAATTGCCGTAGGAGGCCATGACATGGCAACCGCAACCATCACCGCAGGATCGATGCCGGCACGGCCGGTGGCCACTGCCCCCGCCGACCATATGCCGGCGCGCCGCGTCATCGCCTTCCTGGCGATGGTGTTCGGCATGTTCATGGCGATCCTCGACATCCAGATCGTCTCGGCATCGCTGGCCGAGATCCAGGCCGGCCTCAGCGCCAGCTCCGACGAGATTCCGTGGGTGCAGACCGCCTATCTGATCGCCGAAGTGGTGATGATCCCCCTGTCGGGCTTCCTCAGCCGGATGCTGTCGACCAGGGTGCTGTTCACCATCGCCGCCGCCGGCTTCACCGCGGCCAGCGCGCTCGCCGCGACCGCGACCAACATCGACCAGATGATCGTCTACCGCGCCATCCAGGGTTTCATCGGCGGCGGCATGATCCCGAGTGTGTTCGCGGCCGCCTTCACCATCTTCCCGCCGTCGCGGCGCGCCGTCGTCTCGCCGATGATCGGCCTGGTGGCGACGCTGGCGCCGACCATCGGCCCGACGGTCGGCGGCTATATCAGCCACGCCATGTCCTGGCACTGGCTGTTCCTGATCAATGTGGTGCCCGGCATTTTGGTGGCGACGGCGGCCTGGTCGCTGATCGACTTCGACAAGCCGAACCTCAAGCTGTTCTCAAAGTTCGACTGGTGGGGGCTCGCCGGCATGGCCGCCTTCCTCGGCTGCATGGAATATGTGCTGGAGGAAGGCCCGAACCATGACTGGCTGCAGGAACAGGCCGTCTTCATCTGCGCCATCATCATGACCATCGGCGGCGTCATCTTCTTCTGGCGCGTCTTCACCGCCGAGGAGCCGATCGTCGACCTCAGGGCCTTCAGCAACATCAACTTCGCCTTCGGCTCGCTGTTCTCCTTCGTCGTCGGCATCGGCCTCTACGGGCTCACCTATCTCTATCCGGTGTTCCTGGGGCGCATCCGCGGCTACGATTCGATGATGATCGGCGAGGCGCTGTTCGTCAGCGGCCTGGCGATGTTCTTCACCGCGCCCGTTGCCGGCATCCTGTCGAACAAGATCGATCTCAGGCTGATGATGATGATCGGCTTCTTCGGCTTCGCCACCGGCACCTGGTGGATGACGCACCTCACCGCCGACTGGGATTTTTATGAATTGCTCGTCCCGCAGATCCTGCGCGGCTGCTCGATGATGCTGTGCATGGTGCCGATCAACAACATCGCGCTCGGCACTTTGCCGCCGGAGCGCCTGAAGAACGCGTCGGGCCTGTTCAACCTGACCCGCAATCTCGGCGGCGCGGTCGGCCTGGCGATCATCAACACGGTGCTGATCGACCGCAACGCCTTCCACTATGCAAGGCTCTCCGAGCATGTCGAGTGGGGCAGCCAGGCAGCCCAGACCAAGCTGCAGAACATGACGCTGAACTTCGAGCAGACCGCCGGCCTCGACGCCACCAGCGCCGCAATCTCGAAGCTGTCGGGCATGGTGCATCAGCAGGCGGCGCTGCTGTCCTTCATGGACGTCTTCTTCATGCTGACGGCGCTGTTCGCCACGCTCGGGCTGTTCGTGCTGTTCATCAACAAGCCGGCCGACCAAAGCGGCGGTGGCGGCGGAGGCCATTGAGGAAGCCGGAACCCCCGCCTGGCGTCCTCATGTGTGACCCCGGAAACCGGCGACGGTTTCCGGGGTCGTTTCTTTTTGTGAGATCGAAAATGCTACCTCAGGCGGCGGCCGGCTTGAAGCTCAGCGCCACACCGTTGATGCAGTGGCGCAGGCCGGTGGGCGGCGGGCCGTCGTCGAAGACATGGCCGAGATGGCCGCCGCAGCGCCGGCAATGCACCTCGGTGCGGGTCATGCCGAGCGAGCGGTCCTCGGTCTTGCCGATCGCGTTGGGGATCTCCTGCCAGAAGCTCGGCCAGCCGGTGCCGGAATCGAACTTGGTCTCCGACGGATAGACCGGCAGGTCACAGCCGGCGCAGGCGAAGATGCCCTTGCGGTGTTCGTTGAGCAGCGGGCTGGTGCCCGGATATTCGGTGCCTTCTCTGCGCAGCACGTCGAAGGCGGCGTCCGAAAGAATGGCGTGCCATTCGGCATCGGTCTTGGTGACCTCGAAAGTCTCGGCGGCCAGAGCGGGCTTGGCGCCGCCCATGCGCTGCGCTGCTCCGGTTCCGATGACGAGGGCAGTGGCGGCGGCGCCGCTCCAGAGAAAGTCGCGACGGTTCATGGCCTTTCCTCCTGACGTCTTGTTGCAAACTATGGCGCCGCCGGAAAATCAAAAGCCGGTGACGGTCCGCGCGCCGCTTCACATCGACCCAAGCCCTGGCGATGCGGAGCGGCGCTCGACGGCGACACGGATTGCGGAAGGGAGAACCGTGCGGCCGGCGGGGACACACCTCACTTCGCCGGCCGCACGCGCTTTGTTACATCTTCGGCAAGAGAACCTTGTCGATGACATGGATGACGCCGTTCGACTGGCGCACGTCCGCAATGGTGACATGGGCGACGTTGCCGTTCTCGTCGGTCACCGTGACCTTGCCCTTTTCCGATTTCAGCGTCAGCGCGCAGCCGCCGACGGTCTTGACCTCATGCGCGCCGCCATCGGCCTTGGCCATCTTGGCGACGTCGGCGGCCATCGCCTTGGCGGCGATGACATGGCAGGTGAGGATCTTGGTCAGCTTGTCCTTGTTCTCCGGCTTGAGCAGCGTCTCGACCGTGCCGGCCGGGAGCGCAGCGAAGGCTTCGTTGGTCGGCGCGAAGACGGTGAACGGACCGGGGGTCTGCAGGGTGTCGACGAGGCCGGCGGCCTTGACGGCGGCGACCAGCGTGGTGTGGTCCTTCGAATTGACGGCATTCTCGATGATGTTCTTCTTGGCATACATCGGCGCGCCGCCGACCATCGGGTTGGCGGCATAGGCAACGGCGCCGAGCGCGGAAAGGCCGATCGACGAGGCAAGCAAAAGGGTGGCGAGCTTACGCATGATATCAGTCTCCTCGGGTTGTTTTTCCCGTTGTTGGGAACGCGAGGAGATACGAGGCATCAAAAACTTAGTTTCGCGAGCCTCGAAGATTTTTTATTCGCCGATCTGAGTTCGTATGTTCCGTGCCTCGACGCATAAAAACGCTCCTACCGACACATGCCAGGCAGATAGACTTCAATTAACTTTTGAAATTACCGGAAAGTGATCAGATGCCCTTCAAGTCACCCGCAGCGACGACGGGGCCGGTCGGCTGGCCGGTCGGCGAACCGCCGGTGGGCTCGAGACTGACGGCGAGCACGGCGCCCTGCGCCAGCTTCTGCTGGATGGCGGGCGCGACAGCCATGCGCGCGGTCTGACCGACCGGGATGACGCCCATCGAGACCGGGGCGTTCTTGCCCTCGATCATCCACAGCTCGAAGTCCTTGCCGGCGCCGCGTTCGCCGGAGACCAGCGACAGGCCGACCTCGTGGCGCGCCGCGTCATAGACGGCGAGGTATTTGACG
>NZ_RZSC01000278.1:0-7252 GCF_003998155.1 Mesorhizobium sp. M1E.F.Ca.ET.063.01.1.1 | reverse complement strand
CTCGGAGGCGATGGGCGGCGGCGAGGCGCAGATCCTCGGCAACCCGCTCAACGCCTTCATTGGGCTTGTCGTGCTCGACGTCTGGGAATGGACGCCGCTGATGTTCCTGATCCTGCTCGCCGGGCTGCAATCGCTGCCGCACGAGCCGTTCGAGGCGGCGCGCGTCGACGGGGCGGGGGCCTGGCGGGTCTTTGCCGATCTCACCTTTCCGATGATGCGGCCGGTGCTGGCGGTGGCGATCGTGCTCAGAACCATCGATGCCTTCGGCACGTTCGACCAGGTCTTCGTGCTCACGCGCGGCGGGCCGGGCGAGGCGACCAGACTGGTTTCGATCTACGGTTACGACACCGCGTTCAAGTTCCAACAGACCGGCTATGCGGCTGCGCTGTTCGTGACCATCGGCCTCGTGGTGCTCGCGCTCGCCTTCAGCGCCATCAGGCTTCTGCGCAGGGTGGATGCGTCATGAGTACCCGTGTGGCGCGCATCCTGACGACGATTTTCGTGCTGGCCGTGGTGCTTTTGCCGATTTACTGGCTGGTCTCGACTTCGCTGAAGTCCAACCGGGAGATAACCCAGGAAGGCACGCTCTACCCGCATGTGCCGACGTTCGACAACTACGTCAGGCTGTTCACCGAAAAGCAGTTCGGCTCCTACCTGACCAACTCGCTGGTGGTGACCTTCTTCTCCGTCGCCATCGCGCTGGTCGCCGGCGCCATGGGCGCCTATGCCATCGCCCGCTTCCGCCTGCCGCTTGCGATGGAGGGCAAGGTTGGCTTGTTCCTTCTGACGCTGCGCATCATCCCGCCGGTGGTCATCCTGATTCCGGTCTATCTCTTGATGCTCAGCCTCGGCCTGCTCGACAGCTGGCTGGGACTGATCGCCACCTACACTGCCTTCAACGTCACCTTCTGCGTCTGGATGATGGAGAGCTTCTTCCGCGAAATTCCCGTCGATCTCGAGGAAGCCGCGATGGTGGACGGCGATTCGCGCTTCGGCGCCTTCCGCCGCATCACCCTGCCGCTGGCCGCTCCCGGGCTCGCGGCGACCGCCATTTTCGCGGTGCTGGTCACCTTCAACGAATTTCTCTTCGCGCTGGCACTGACGGCGACGCCGCGCGCCATGACCATGCCGCGCGGTACCGCGACGCTGATCGGCCGCATCGACACCGACTGGGCCTCGATGTCGGCGGCCGGCGTCATCGGCGCGCTGCCGATCGTTTTCTTCGCGCTCCTGGTGCAGCGCCATCTGGTGCGCGGGCTCACCATGGGCGCTGTCAAATGAGTGCGCCGGCGAAACATGAACGGGCCACGACAGGCGCGACCTGACAGGAAAGTCGAACGCATGATGGATGTTTGTCTGTTCGGGGTGGGACTGATCGGCCGCGTGCACGCGGGCAATCTCGCGCGTCATCCAAGGGTGCGGCTGCGCTACATCGTCGATCCCAATCGCGAGGCGGCTGCCAAGGTTGCTGCCGTTACCGGCGCCGAGATCGCCGACACCGAGGCGGTGATGAACGATCCGTCGGTGAAGATGGTGTTCATCGCTTCGGCGACGCGCACGCATGCCGAGCTTGCCATGGC
Source organism: Mesorhizobium sp. M1E.F.Ca.ET.063.01.1.1 (assembly GCF_003998155.1). Classification (NCBI taxonomy): domain Bacteria; kingdom Pseudomonadati; phylum Pseudomonadota; class Alphaproteobacteria; order Hyphomicrobiales; family Phyllobacteriaceae; genus Mesorhizobium; species Mesorhizobium sp. M1E.F.Ca.ET.063.01.1.1. The sequence goes on along the minus strand of NZ_RZSC01000278.1, from coordinate 5,672 downwards.
CGCGGCGGCGAAAGGCAAGGCGATCTTCTGCGAGAAGCCGATCGATCTCGACCTCAAGCGCACGGACGAGTGCCTGGCCGCGGTCGAGAAAGCGGGCGTGCCGTTCCAGATCGGCTTCAACCGCCGCTTCGATCCGAGCTTCCGGGCGCTGAAGGAGCGCCTTGCCGGCGGCGAGATCGGCGCCGTCGAGCAGGTCATCATCACAAGCCGAGACCCCGAACCCGAAACCGAGGAAGCGCTGGCCGGGGGTGGGGGCGTCTTTCGCGAAATGACCATCCACGACTTCGACATGGCTCGGAACCTGCTCGGCGAGGAGCCGGTCGAACTCTTCGCCACCGGCTCCTCGCTGGTGGCGCCGCAATACAGGAAGCTCGGCGATTACGACACCGCGATGTTCATCCTGCGAACCGCGTCCGGCCGGCAGTGCCACATCAACAACAGCGTCAGGGCCGCCTATGGCTATGACCAGCGTATCGAGGTGCATGGCGCCGACGGCATGCTGCAGGCCGGCAACCGGATGCCGACCTCGGTAGAGATGTACGGCGACAGGGGCATATCGCGCGACAAGCCCTTCTACTTCTTCGTCGAACGCTACGCCGAGTCCTACGCATCGGAGATCGATCACTTCATCACTTGCGTCGAAACCGGCAGCAAGCCCGCCGTCACGGCCAGCGACGGCCGCAAGGCCATGATCCTTTGCGAGGCGGCCCTCGCCTCCGCCAGGTCCGGCAGGTTCGAGCCTGTGAAGCCCTGAGCGGATGGTCTCAAGTCAAACGGGAGTCCCGAGATGAAGATTGGCATGATCACCGACAGCCTGGGCAATCTTTCCTTTGACGAGATGCTTCGCGCCTCGGCCGAACTCGGGCTCGAGACACTGGAGTTCGCCTGCGGCAACTGGTCGTCCGCGCCGCATATCGATCTCCCAGCCATGCTGGACAGTGCCGCGACGCGCGCCGAATTCGCCGCCAGGGTCCGCGACCACGGGCTGACGATCGCTGCGCTCAACTGCTCGGGCAACCCACTGCATCCGGGACCGCAGGGCAAGAAGCACCATCAGGTGACCGAGGACACGATCCGCCTGGCGAGCCTGATGGACATCGATCGCGTGGTGATGATGTCCGGCTTGCCAGGCGGCCCAGGCGATGCCAACCCCAACTGGATCATCACCGACTGGCCGCCCGAATGCGTCGACATCCAGCGCTACCAGTGGGACGACTGCATCATTCCCTACTGGCGCGATCTGGTGAAGTATTCGAACAATCTCGGCATCAGGAAGCTTTGCCTGGAACTGCACGGCCATCAGGCCGTCTACAACGTCCAGACTCTGTTCCGGCTGCGCGACGCCGTCGGCGAGACGGTCGGCGCGAACTATGACCCCAGCCACCCGATGTGGATGGGCGCCGATCCCATCGCTGCCGTCCGCAAGCTGGGCTCTGCGATCTACTATGTACATGCGAAGGATACACGCATCGAACCGATACCGGCGGCCATCGACGGCGTGCTCGATGCGCGCCCGCCAAACCACTATGCCGATAGGGCCTGGAATTACATCACGCTGGGCTACGGTCACGGTGAGACCTGGTGGCGGCAGTTCTGCGCCGCGCTGAAGCAGGTCGGCTACGACGACGTGCTGTCCATCGAGCACGAGGACATGATGCTGTCGCCGATGGAAGGCATGCGCAAATCCGTGGCGTTGCTGCGCAACGTCGCCATCAATCTGGCTTGATGCAGGCGGATCGACCCGGAAGGCCGATGCCGCCGCCGATTCCGCCCAATTCGGTGACGATCCGCGGCAGTGCTGTCGCGACGACGTTCTGGTCGATGGGATCGAGTGCCAGCACGATGATCAGGCCGATGAACAGGTTGCGAATTTCCCGATCGCTGGCGACCGGATCGCAGGCGACGCCATTACCCGCTGACTAGTCATGTGCCGTTTGGCGCCGTGTTCCTGCGGCACGGATGCTCCCTCAGAACGGTTTTTGATGCGGCTGGAGTGCGAGAGGCGTTGGCAAATGCGCCCGCCATCCGCAACGGAGCAGTGGCGCGCAGCCTAGAGCGGTTCAGCTTTTCACAGAATCGCTGACCCATCTAAGCATTTGTTTTTGCGCAATTCCGGACGGAAAACCGCTACGCACTTTTCCTGGAATTGCTCTCTAGAGAAGCGCAGCGTTCAGAGGAAGCTGGGCTTAAGTTCGTCCTCGTCTGTCGGGCGCGCGGAGCATGTCGATCAACGCCCGCAGCCCGGCGGACACATACCGCCGGCTAGGATAGTAGAGATAAAGTCCATCATCGGGTGCGCACCAGTCGTCAAGGCAACGAACTAGGGCTCCGCTTGTGAGATGGGACTCCGCCCAGTTTTCCCAAACATAGGCCAGGCCGCATCCCTGTAGCGCAGCCTGGACCATAAGGATCTGATCGTCGAGGGTCACAGGTCCCGCGACCTCGACATCGACCTCCTCGCCGTTCTTTTCAAACTGCCAATTGTAAATTGCGCCGCTCGGATAGCGGTAACGAATGCAGGCATGGTCCCGCAGATCCGCAGGCGTCGTCGGTGGATGGCGATCGGCAAAGTACGCGCGCGAGCCGACGACCGCGAAGCGTAGGCGAGGCTTGATGTGCACCGCCACCATGTCTTGGCTGAGACGTTCGCCGAAGCGGATGCCAGCATCGAAGCCGTCCTTCACGATGTCGACCAGACGGTCCGTCGCTTCGATATCCAGGTGCAGCCCCGGGTTCTGCTTGATGAGCGGTCCCATGACCTGGTCCAGCACAAACGGCGCAATCGAAGTGGGGATGTTGATCCGGACGGTGCCGAAGGGCGTGCCGCGGTAGGAGTTGAGGCCGTCTAGCGCCTTGGCGATCTGGGTGAAGGCGGGCTGCAGTTCGGTAAGGAAGCGTTCGCCGGCTTCAGTCAGAGCCACGCTCCGAGTTGTGCGGTGGAGCAACCGAACACCCACACGTTCTTCGAGGCTCCGTATTGTATGGCTGACGGCAGAGGACGCTACATTGCGTTCGAGCGCAGCTTTACGGAAATTTCTATGGCGAGCGACGGCAATGAAGGTCGCGAGTTGCGCAAGCTCGGCACCGGTCACCGCATCCCCCAAATTATTCTCTCCTTATCATTAATCGATATTCCGCTGTGCAGCTAGACTCATGAGCGCGTCCGGCGACGGGCCGGCCCGGCGTCTCGCTCCATCGCCATCACGCGCTCTGCATTGCGCTATTTGAGTCATCACCGTGAGCTGAATTGAGCGTCTAATCTGAGCAATCCGCTCGGACTAAGTTCCTTCTCGTACTCATCGGCAAGCACAGCCCGCTCGCCGAAGGAACGATGAAAGGTGCGACAATGTCTGACAAACCCCTTCAAACCCTGGCGGGCAAGGTGATCCTGGTCACCGGCGCCAGTTCCGGCATCGGGCGCGCCAGCGCCCTGGAATTGGCTCGCCGAGGCGCCAAGGTCATGGCCAGCGCCCGCAGCGAGGCCCTGCTCAAGACCCTCGTAGATCAGATCAAGACCGAGGGCTTCGAAGCCACTGCCCGGGTCGCCGACATCAACGTTGAACAGGACGTGATCGACCTGGTCGCTGAGACCGTCTCGACCTATGGCCGTATCGACGTGGCGTTCAACAACGCCGGGACGGAAGGCAGCTTCTCCCCACTCATCGAGCAGACCAACGAGATCTACGACACGATCTTCAACGCCAACGTCCGCGGCGTCTTCTGGTCGATGAAGCACGAAGCCAAGGCCATGTTGGCGCAAGGCTCCGGCGCCATCATCAACAACGCTTCCATGGGCGGCGTGATCGGCTTCGGCAATGCCTCGCTCTATGTGGCAAGCAAGCATGCCGTCATCGGCATGACCAAGACCGCGTCGATCGAGCTGTTCAAGCAGGGCGTGCGCGTCAACGCCATCGCCCCTGGATTGATCGACACGCCATTTCAGGACCGCATTTGGCCGTCGAAGGAGGCGAAGGACGAGTTCGGCAAAGCCTCTGTGCCGGGTCGGATGGGCACCTCGGAGGAGATGGCCGCCGTGGTGGCGTTCCTGGCCTCCGACGACGCCTCCTACGTCTCCGGCCACAGCCTACTCGCCGACGGCGGCTACTCGATCGCCTGAAGCCTCGACCTGATTTCCCGCCGCGGCGGGGCCGAGCGCGGCGGGCGTGGTTCCCCACGCATCGCGCTTGGCCAGCCCTCTGAACTGCCCCGAACCCGACTCTTCGAAGGACCCCTGAAATGAAACAGTTGCTGAAGCACACCCTGAGCGCCCTGGCCGTGGCCGGCGCTATGCTGAGCGCCCATTCGGCCATGGCTCAGATCAAGGTCGAGCCGAGCCCGAATGGCGAAGTCAACATCGTCGTCGATTTCGACGTGAAGCCAGGCAAGGAGGCCGACTTCGAGCAGGTGTTCCACCGCTCGGTTACCTGCGCGCGACTGGTGCCCGGCAATATCACCAACGTGCACAAGGTGATGGACGCCCCCGGCCACTACGTTCTGTACGAGCAGTGGCGCTCGGAAGCGGACCTGAACGAGCACTTCGAGCGGCCGTACACTAAAACGCTGTTCGCCATGTTCGATCGTGACCTGAAGAGGCCGATCACCGAAGGCGGTGCGCGCTTCGTGGCCGACATGCAGCCGGCACCGCGCACCGCCCCGACGATCTCGGACCCGGCCGCCAACCCCGAGTGCTGCTGAGCCGCGGCGCGCACGGGGCGGCGGGCATACCGCCCGCCGCCCCTCTTCCCTCGCGTTCCAACCCTGAAGGACACCCCGTGACCACCCAAGCCCATACCCCCAGCGCCGACCAGCTAACCCTCGTGGCCTTCCTGCGGGCCAAGACCGGCCAGGGCGCCGAACTCGGCCGCCGCTTGCATGGCCTCTACGAGCAGGCTCGCGCCGAAGAGGGCAACATCAACTATGACCTGCACGTCTCGAACGAGGATCCGGACGTGTGGATGCTCTACGAGAACTGGCGCCACGCATCCGATCTCGAGGACCACTTTCGCCTCCCTTACATGCAGGCCTTCGTCGCGACCCTCTGCGAAGTGCTCGAGGGCGACATGGACCTGCGGCGCTTTTCCATGAAGACGCCCTTCGCCAACCCAACCTTCTAAACCTCACCGCGACGCGGGCTGCGCCAGGAGCGCGCGTCGCCATCACACGCAGCGCCGGAAACAGAAGCTTGGTGAAGGTGCCGACATAGATGAAACGGCCGGAGCGGTCCATGCGCTGAATCGCCGGCACCGTGGGCCCGTTTAGCCCACCACCCCCCTGCAGGCCCAGGCTACATTGGCGAACGATCTCGCACCATCCGGCCGCCCCGCCTGGTAGGCGTCGCGAACGGCGGCTTCGACGCGCGTCCGCTCCGCCGCGTCCAGCGTGGTCATGTATTTGCCGAGCGGGCCTTCGCCGGCACCGATCGGCGCCCAGTAGTCGTCGAAATTCTCATAATCCATGCGGATCATCAGCTGGGTTTCGGTGACATCGGTGAGACCCTGTTCAACGAAGGTCCGCTTCATCTCGCCGGGCTGCATCATCGGCTGGAAGCAATAGCGGCTACGCATCTGGCGTCCGCTTTCGCTCAGCGCGGCAACCGTGTCGATCATCATGCGCATGCCCGGCATGCCGCCGAGATGATCCCACACGACGGCCGCGACCACGCCACCCGGCCG
>NZ_RZSC01000277.1:0-7264 GCF_003998155.1 Mesorhizobium sp. M1E.F.Ca.ET.063.01.1.1 | reverse complement strand
CTCTACCACGGCCTCGCGCTCGATGCCGGTGAACATCGTCTTTTCCGCATTGTCGGCCGGACGCGCCCGTTTGGCGCCCAGCCAGTGCATGCGGCGCCCCGGCATGGTGCGCGCCAGCACGAACATCGGCAGCCAGGCCGGGTTTTCGCGAAGGTCCGTCAGATAGGTCGGGATGCGCACAGCGATGCGCTTGAGCAGGCTGCCGTTGCGGGCAATGGCCTCCAGGCTGGCCGCGCCGGAATTGTCTGGGGGAGCAAGGTTCATCGGGTCCTCATATGCATGGCGTCCATCGAAGCGACATCTGGCTATCGCTTTGGCACTACCCAATCCCGATTGTCCCGCATGGCAAGGATGCTAACCTCCCCTGCAATTTTGTGCAACGCACAATAAAGCGAGGGCTGAAATTTACGCCCGGCTTCCCTGTTGACGCCGCAGCGTCGGTCGTCACTTCGGCGGCGCCACCCAGATCTCGGCATTGAGCCTTCTGGTTGCGAGGCCGCGCGCCAAGGCTTCGGCGCTGCGTGCGCTCTTTGCGAGAGCCGAGGCCTGGCGCTTGCTGATGACAAGGCCCTCGGCCAGCGCCCGGTTGCCGGAAAAGACCCTGGCCAGGAACGGGGCGCGATTGGCGCGGGCGCGCGAGAAGCGCGCGGGCATCGTCTGCCTCGCCATGTGAGCGACGACCTCCTCGATCCAGCCTTCGGCCAGCCGTGCGCCAGGCTCAAGGAGCAGCAGCCAGTCGCCCTTGGTCTGACCGATGCCTGTCGCGATACCGCCGGCCACATAGTGGCAGCCGGCGTGCTCGGCGACGCGGTGCGTCTGGTCGGTCGAGCCTGTGTCGCAGACGACAACGTCGCGCACGACGCCTTCGACCGCGCCGCCGATCAGCGAGGCGAGCGTGCGAGCAAGGCCCTCTTCGTCGTTCCGGGTTTCGATAAGAACGCTGAGCATCGTTCAGCCGAATAGCCGAAAGCCGCGCGTTGCGCCAGTTGCGCGTCGCGGATCAAAAAGTTCTTGATTTGTTCTCACCGGCAAAATAGGAATAGTTTCATGAACAGAGCGATTCGACAGCCTGCCGACAGTCCTTGGGAGAGGGCGAAAATGGAACAGATCGTGCGTGCCGACATTGCTGCCTTCGGAGCGGGCCGAGCCGAAATGGCCAATGCGATGATCGAACAGAGCGGCATGCGCGTCCGGCCCGACCGCAATCGCGGGCGCTCGGCCGGCATCAATCCGTCCGGCCGGTTCGAGCCGGTCAGCCGGCATGTGTTCGACGACGGCTGGAACTCGCTGGAAGAGCTGCCGCCCTTCAAGACCGAAGTGCAGGTCGAGAAGCCGCGCACGATCATTACCCGCAACGAATCGCCGGACATTTCCTTCGACCGTTCGATCAACCCCTATCGCGGCTGCGAGCATGGCTGCGTCTACTGCTTCGCCAGGCCGACGCATGCCTTCATGGGCCTGTCGCCAGGGCTCGATTTCGAATCCAAGCTCTTCGCCAAGCCGGATGCGGCGCGCATGCTCGACAGAGAATTGTCGAAGCCGGGCTACCAGCCGCGCACCATCGCCATCGGCACCAACACCGATCCCTACCAGCCGATCGAGAAGCAGTACCGGATCATGCGCGAGATCCTGGAGGTGTTGGAGGCGCGCGGCCACCCGGTCGGCATCGTCACCAAATCGGCGCTGGTGACGCGCGACATCGACATCCTGTCGCGCATGGCCGAACGCGGCCTCGCCAAGGTGGCGCTGTCGGTCACGACGCTCGACCGCATGCTGGCGAGAACGATGGAACCCCGCGCGTCGACCCCGACCAAGCGACTGGAGGCGATAAGGCAGCTTTCGGATGCCGGCATCCCGGCCTCGGTGATGGTGGCGCCGATCGTTCCCGGCCTGAACGACCCGGAACTGGAACGCATCCTCGATTCGGCACGCGCAGCCGGCGCCAGGGAAGCGGGCTATGTCGTGCTGCGGCTGCCGCTCGAAGTGGCGCCGATCTTCAAGGACTGGCTGCTTCGCCATTATCCGGATCGTTATCGGCATGTGATGTCGCTGATCCGCTCGATGCGCGACGGCAAGGACTACGATTCGGAATGGGGCAAGCGCATGAAAGGCGCCGGACCCTATGCCTGGCAGATCGGCCGGCGCTTCGAGATGGCCGCCAAGAGGCTCGGTCTCAACGTCGAGAGGCGGCAGCTTCGGACCGATCAATTCGTCGCGGGCTCAGGCGCCGGAGAGCAGCTGATGTTGCTTTGACAAAGACCAGGCCAGGGCGCGCCGCATGGCTGTGCCCTGGCCCACGATCCCGTCCGGCCCCTGTCCCCCGGCCGTGAGACGGTGCCCTCCCTGGTCCGACGCCCCATCCGACCCGGAGGGACTTGCGGAGAATCGGAGCCGATGCGAACCTCGCCGCACCATGGCTCGCGCGCGTTCCGATTCTCCGCTTCTCTTTGAACTTGTCGAGAAGCCCGACTTCTCCATCGAGACGAAGGCGATGGCCGATGGGATGTGGCCTGTCGCGGGCATGGACGAGGCCGGCCGCGGGCCGCTCGCCGGTCCGGTGGTTGCAGCCGCAGTGGTGCTCGACCCGGCCAACATTCCCGATGGCCTCGACGATTCCAAGCGCCTCACCCACTTGCAGCGCGAGGCGCTGTTCCTCAAGATTCTCGGCTCGGCGCTCAGCGTCTCGATGGCCTCGATCAGCGCCGAAGGCATCGACAACAGCAACATTTTGAAAGCCAGCCTGGAAGCGATGCGCCGCGCCGCGGCCGGCCTGTCGCTGCAGCCGAAGCTGGCCTTGGCCGATGGCCGCGACGTGCCGCCTGGGCTGCCCTGCGAGGGCCGGGCGCTGATCAAGGGCGACCAGCGCTCGCAGTCGATCGCCGCCGCCTCGATCGTCGCCAAGGTGATGCGCGACCGGATGATGTGCGGATGCGGCGGTCATCACGAGCACTATGGCTTCGAAGTGCATATGGGCTATGCGACCGTTCGGCATCGGACCGCTATCGAAGTGCATGGCCCGGTGGCGCGGCTGCACCGGGCGTCGTTCGCACCGTTTCGACTGGGTGGGGTTGAGGTGGTGGAAGAGGAAGAAGAGAGCTTCGCAGGATTGGAGTGAGGCGCCGCGGGAGTTGCGTAATCTCCCCCCTTGAGGGGGAGATGGCCGGCAGGCAGAGGGGGTCGCCTCGCGAAGAGCGCCAACCTCTTTTTTCTTTCAATACGGCATTTGCACCAGTAGAGCGCTGCGTCAGCGGAGGCGACCCCCTCTGTCGCCTTCGGCGACATCTCCCCTCGAGGGGGGAGATTATCTCCGCCACAACAAAAAAGCCGCCGGGTTGCCCAGGCGGCTTTTTGATTCCGTAAAGCGAAATTCGTCAGTTCAGCTTGGCCTTCACGTCCTGCAGCGCGGACTTGAACAGATCGGCGCCGGCCTTGGCGTCGACCTTGGCGGCAAGCAGGGCGCGGGCGGCTTCGACGGCGATGTCGACGGCGCTGGCGCGCACCTCGCCGATCGCCTCGCGCTCGGCCTGGCTGATCTTCTGCTCGGCAAGAGCCGTGCGCCGGGCGACATAGTCCTCGGTCTTCTTGTGCGCCTCGGAAGCGAGCAGCTCGGCCTCGCGCTTGGCGGCGGCGACGATGTCGGCGGCCTCCTTCTCGGCTTCCTTGCGCTTCTGCTGGTACTGGCCAAGCAGTTGCTGGGCCTCCTCGCGCAGGCGGCGGGCTTCCTCGAGCTCGCTGCTGATCTTGGCCGCGCGGGCGTCGAGCGATTTGGCGAGCATGCCCGGCACCTTCAGATAGATGACGGCGCCGAGGAAGATGATCAGGGCGATTGTTGCCCAGAGTGTAGCGAGTGATGTGGCGTCCATGATGCCCTCCTCACCGGGCTGCGGATTTGACCGCGGCCGCGATCTCGGCCTTGTCGGTCTTGCCGCCGACGAGCGCCTCAACGATGGCCGACGTGGTGTCCTCGGCGATCGTGCCGACTTCCTTCATCGCCTTGGCCTTGATCGAGGCGATGCTCGCCTCGGCCTCGCCGAGCTTCTTCTCGAGTTCGGCCTCGAGCTTCTTGCGCGTGCTTTCGGCTTCGCTCTTGGCGGCGTCGCTCGCCTGCTGGCCGATCTTGTTGGCGTTGGCCTTGGCTTCCGCCAGTTCCTGCTCATAGGCGGCAACGGCCGCATCGGCCTCACCCTTCAGCCTTGCGGCGTGGTCGAGATCCTGGGTGATGCGATCGTTGCGGACGTCGATGATGGCGCCGACGCGCGGCATCACAACCCGCTTCAGGAACAGATAAAAGAGCCCGAAGGTGATGACGAGCCACAGGATCTGCGACGGGAAGGTCTCGGCATTGAACGGCGGGAACGTGCCATGCTCCTCGGCAGGCACGACGGTGCCCGCATGCGTATCGCCTTCGGCCGCAGCCGGCGCGGACTCTTGCGCAAAGGCAGATGTCACGAACATCTCATTCCCCTGTCCATACGGCGGGGCCGCACCATGCGGCCCCTTTCGTCAGCGCGTGCTTCTTACTTGAAGACCAGCAGCAGCGCGATGAGGAGCGAGAAGATGCCCAGAGCTTCGGTCACGGCGAAGCCGAAGATCAGGCGGCCGAACTGGCCGTCAGCAGCCGACGGGTTGCGGAGCGCACCCGAGAGGTAGCTGCCGAAGATGTTGCCGAGGCCGATGCCCGCGCCGCCCATGCCGATGCAGGCGATACCAGCGCCGATAGCAGCTGCTGCAGTTGCGTCCATTTCAAAACTCCTGTGGTTTTCGTAATCGTTGCGGTTGGTACGTTGGGTATGCTGGCGCCGGGGCGCCGGTGAAGATCGATCAGTGGCTCGGGTGCAGAGCGTCGTTCAGGTACATGCAGGTCAGCACCGCGAAGACGTAGGCCTGCAGGAAGGCGACCAGCAATTCCAAGGCCGTCAGGGCGACGGCCATGGCGAGCGGCAAAATCGAGCCGGCGACGCCGACGGCGCCCAGCGCGCTGAGGCTGACGACGAAGCCCGAAAACACCTTCAGCGTGATGTGGCCGGCCAGCATGTTGGCGAAAAGACGAACCGAGAGGCTGACGGGGCGCGAGACGAATGAAATGACTTCGATCGCCACCACCAGCGGCATGAGGTAGCCGGGCACGCCATGCGGCACGAACAGCTTGAGGAAGCCGAAGCCGTGCTTGGCGAAGCCGTAGACGACGACGGTGCCGATGACCAGCGCGGCCAGCGTGAAGGTGACGATGATGTGGCTGGTGACGGTGAAGAAATAGGGGAACAGGCCGATCAGGTTGGCGACCAGCACGAACATGAACAGCGAGAACACCAGCGGGAAGAACTGCATTCCCTGCTTGCCCGCCGCGTCGCGCAGCATGTTGCCGACGAACTCGTAGGCCATCTCGGACATCGACTGCAGGCGGCCCGGAATGAGGGCGCGGCTGGCGGTGCTCATGTAGAGGAAGGCGGACGCAACGATGACCGTCACGACCATGAACAGGGCGGAATTGGTGAAGGAGACGTCGTAGCCGCCGATATGAAGCGGGATGATCGGATGGATCTGGAACTGGTGGATCGGATCGACCTTGTCAGCAGCCACTTTTTATCCCCGTCAAAGCCGCAACCGGCTTCTTAAGTTCGTTTTAGCGCCTTGCGGCGCCTCATCTCATTCCTTCGGCTCGGGCGGCTTGCCGCCTTGACCGAATTCCGGTGCAAGTCCCGCCGAACGCAGGACATTGAGTATACCGGCGCCAAAGCCCAGCAAGAGGCCGACAATCAGACCCCAAGGCGCCGTTCCCGCCAGGCGGTCGATGATCCAGCCCAAGCCGACACCAACCACCACTCCGGCGATGAACTCGCTGGACAGTTTCAGTGCCTGACCGTAACCGGTCGCAGCTTTCGCTTCGTCTTTCCCCTCGAGCCGGTCCGTGCGCCTTGATGCAAGCGATGCTTCAAGCTCGCGCCGGCGGCGCTCAAGTTCGTCGTCGCGGATGGCGGCTTCACGCTGTTTGCCGCGGCCGGTTTCTCCGGTTCCGTCTGGCCTGTCTTTGTTGGCCATCGCAACCCCCCTGCCCGGGCAGACTATCACCGTCCGTCCGCTTCTAAAGTCGCCGGCAACATAGTTAGAGGGTCCGCGCCCGTCAAGCCACGGGCCGAACTTCGAAGTGATGTATTTTTCTTAATTAAATCAGTTACTTATCCGGGTGCGACATCGTGCCCGTCACGCCCGCGCGAGGACTCGGCGCGAATCCGCGCGGCAAGCCGCGCCGATCGGTGCGCGCGGCGAGCCGCGGAGAACGCCCCCGGAGGCTCGCCCGAACGGCTCAGCTCCAGCCGCCGCCATAGGTGCGATAGAAGATGTGCAGGCCGATCCTGGTCATGCGCTGCATGGCGCGCGCCCAGCCGGGGTGGACGTAGTTGGCATAGTAGTGCGTGGAGGATCCGACCTCCGGGATGAAGATCTTGCCGGCGGTCACCGCCATGGCGACATCCTGGGCGGTCTTATAGGCGACCGGGTCGTTGATACGCTTCTTCCTGCCGTCGCAGGCGAAGGAGAACTGGCAGCGGTTGAACCAGTTGTCGTTCTGGTAGACGACGCCGCAGATCGTCTTCGGATAGGCCGGGTTGCGGACGCGGTTGAGGATCACCTGCGCAACCGCGGCCTGGCCACGCACCGGCTCGCTGCGCGCCTCGAAATAGATGCCCTTGGCGAGGCATTCCTGTTCCGGCTTGGAGAAGACGGCCGCCGGCAGCGGGTTCTGCATCCACGCGTGGTCGCCTTTGCCCATCGGCGGGATGAAGCGGCCGTCGTTGGGATCGTCCTGCAGCAGCGCCTCGAAGGGTGACGCCTTGGCGTAGTCCGGCGCTGACTGGGCATAGGCGGTGGCGAGGATATCCGGCTTGTCGTTGTTCACGAGCGCGACGAGAGCCGCCGGCAGTCCGGGATCGGGCTTCTTGTCTTCGCGGATATGGAAGGCTTGGGCGATCTGGACTTCCTTGCCCTTGATGCCAGGCTTGGCGAAGGTGAGCTTCAGGCCGCTGTCCATCGCGGGGCGGAGCAGCGACGAGGTGCGCTCGAAGATCGAGCCGGCGCTGAAATTCTTCGGCGGCGCCACCGGTGACACCTGGACGAGGCGGCCCTTCTTGTCGGCGCGCACGACGCGGTCCTCATCGGGCGTTGCGCCGGCGGCATTGCCCTTGCCGCGGAACGCAACGGCCCCCACACCGGGCAGTTTCACGCCAGAGCCAGAGATCGAGCCCGTAGCGGCGGAATCGATGAACGG
>NZ_RZSC01000276.1:0-7356 GCF_003998155.1 Mesorhizobium sp. M1E.F.Ca.ET.063.01.1.1 | reverse complement strand
GGCGTAGACCGTCCAGGTCTCGTTCTTTGCGCCGCCCATGCCGGGCGCGCCCGCCGGCATGCCGGCCAGCGTGATCCCCGTAATGGCGGGCCGTTCTGTCAACAGCTTCTTGACGACATCGACCGGCACCAGGCCGTCGACCACATAGCCGTCGACCATGATCGTGTGGCAGCCTTCGAGGTCGGTGGGCACGCCGGCATCGCTGCTGATCTGGGACAGATTGTTGACCGGCTTGATATCGACCTTGAAGCCGTTCTGTTCGAGATAGGCGGCATAAGCCTCGCAGCAGCTGCATTGCGGATTCTTGTACATCACCGCATCGATCGTCGCGGCGAGTGCCGGCAGCGGCGTTGCGATTGCAAGGCCGAGGGCGGTCAGCGCGTAAGTCAGTTTCATTTTGCAGTTCTCCTTGGTTGATGGTTGGATTGATTCAGGTCACCCGGAACACGGTCATCAGGCCGGCCATCTGGTGGTCGACGACGTGGCAGTGCAGCATCCAGTCGCCGGGATTGTCGGCGACGAAGGCGCATTCGACCGTGTCCTTCGGCGCAAGCAGCACCGTGTCCTGCCATTGCCGGTGCGGCACGGGCGAGCCGTTGCGGGAGAGCAGCAAAAGGCTGAACCCGTGCACGTGCATTGGGTGCCACCAGGCAGTTTCGTTGCGAATTGTTAGGTGGCAGGTGACGCCCCGCCGCAGCGTAAACTGCGGCGTCATGCCGGCATGACCGTCGCCGGTCATCGATATGCCGTTGATCGACCAGGCCGCCGTGCCGTTCATGCCAGGCATCGCCATGCCCATCATCCCGCCGACGCCAGCGAGCTTGCCGCCGCCCATCATGCCGCCTTGCAGCACGACCTCCTGCCGCACGGCGTTCGCCAGGTCGGGCTCGGGCAGCGGATTCCGCGGCAGGGCCAGTGGCGTGTCGAGCGGATGCGCCCTGAGCGGAGGCGCCTTGTCGTAGGCGAGCGTGGTCAGCCGATAGGCGAGGCCGTCGTAAAAATCGTCGATCACGTCATGCCGGCTGCCGGGATCGCCCTGCATGTCGAGCGCGATGTCGATGCGCATGGCGGGCGCCAGCACCAGACGGCCATCTTCAGGCTCGTGCGGGTCGCAAGGCTGGCCGTCGATCGCCAGGACGACCGGCCGGTGGCCTTCGAAGCGAAGCGCCATCATGCGGGCAAGCGAGGCATTGGCGAGTCGCAGCCTGAGGCGCTCGCCGGCCCGCACGCCTTGACCGCCCTGCGCCTGCCCGTTGACGGTCACGAGATTGCCGACGCGTCCGGACATCGAGGCATCCATCATGCTGCCGAAGCCGCCGGCGATCCGGCCGTCTTTGGTGAGCCGCCAGTCCTGCAGCAGCCACAGGACATCGCGGTCGACTGCGACCGGCTCGGCCTCCTCGACGATCAGCGGGCCGGCCAAGCCGCGGCCGATCTGCACCAGGCTGTCGGCATGCGGATGGTACCAGAAGGTACCTGCATCCGGCGGCGTGAATTCGTAGACGAAGCTTCCGCCCGGCTTGATGGGCGACTGCGTAAGCCCCGGCACCCCGTCCATGGCGTTCGGCAGGCGGATTCCATGCCAGTGGACAGTCGTGTCCTCGTCCAACCCGTTTTCGACGGTGATGCGGACCGGCTGGCCTTGCCTGAGCCGCAACGCCGGACCGGGGACGGTGCCATTATACGCCCAGACAGCGGTTGCAGGGCCGTCCTGCCCGGTGAGCCGCGCCTGGCTGGGCGCGACCTTGATGCTGCGCTCGTCGACGCCGGAGGCCACGGCGGGACGTAACGAAGCGGACACTGCAAGCCCCGCCGCCGCGCCGAGAAAGCCTCGGCGCGATAAGTGGCATTTGAAATCGTAATTCACCCTTCTGACCCTTTGCGATCGCTATCGATGGCGAATGGTTCGGCATCGACCTGGATTGCCATGCGCGCCCACGGCGCAACCATGCGCGCAGGCGATCAGGCGCCGGGGATCAGCCGTGTTGCGGCTGAAACGGCGTCAGGCGCTGGGTCTTGGAGGGTATGGGTCGGGCAGGGAACTTCGCCCGTGCAGGAGCGGAGCTGGCAAGGCCGATGGCTGCTGCCCCAGGGGGGCCGGCGTTACCCCGAAATCTTGCGGCAGCACGGCGAGCGCCGGGGCGATGCAGGCCGGCGGGCACTGCATCGGGCTGCCTTTGTCGCCCGTGTCCTTGAGACAGGCGTTGCAATCGCCCTTCATGTCTGAGCCGGCCATTTTGCCCATGCCCGTATCGGCAGGCATGGCCATGGCGCCCGTCATTCGGACCGACATGGTGCTGGCCTGTACGGCGGACAGACTGAACCCCGCGGTCAGGAAGACCGCGAGCAGCATGACGAGGAGGTGTTTTGGCGATAGCCGAGCCATTGCCCGCTTAGGCTGACGGCAAAATCCGGCTTTTGCAAGATGCAGGCCCGTGATCTCTCCCTGGGCGCGGCATCGAGTCTCATCCTGGCCAAGCCATACTTTAGCCCGATCCTGGCGCGCCTGTCATTTCCTCGGACGAAATCGGCCCTGAGAACGTTATCGAACACGCAACGCTCAATGCCCGCGTCCGCGCTGCGCGCCCGAAGGCGCAGTGTGGGGCCGGAAAAGAGCGGCGGGCTGATGGTGGTCATCGATGTCACGTGATCGCGGCAGGGCGCTCGGCATTCCCCCAATCCGACGAACGCCCTGGATCTCGGAACCCTTGCCGGTCTCGCAGGGTTTATTATGCGAGGCGAACTGCCATGGAAGACAAACCGCCTGCCGATAACCCGGGAAGGATCCTCGCCACCGTGTTGGCGGTCTGCCTCATCATCATCGCCTTGTTCTTTATCGGCTTCAGATATTCGGAGCGCGACCAGGGCGTCTTGATCGTGCCCGGAGTGGTGCAAGGCAGCAAGTGATCGGCCCGAAGTCCTTGCCTGCTGCTAACGGGGCGGAAAAGGCTGTAACACTTTGATTTTGCCTATCATCCCCTCCAAGCCTTTTAGGTTCGGGATCACGCGACGGGGAAGAAACAGGTTTTCCGAAACGTTTATCGAACAGGCAACGCTCAGAGCCTGGCGCCTGACAGGGGCGCTCATGAGCAAGAAACCCCTCCGGCAACAGCGCGCACCGCGCCCGACGCCCAGGGAGACCGTGCATGCCCGTGAACGCCTATATCAACCGGATCGCGACAGCGGTTCCGGAGCATGAGGTCCACCAGTTCTACCTGCGCTACGCCGCCTCCATGCTCGCGGCCGATCGCAGGAGGATATTCGAACGCATGGCCGGCCTTGCCGGCATCGAGCATCGCTTCTCATGCTTTGCGCCCGCTCTCGACCCCGAGGGGCCATCGGCCGATCTTGGCGGAACCTTCAGGCGCGGCGCGTTTCCCGGAACGGCGGCCAGAATGGCGATGTTCAGCCAAGCCGCACCCGTCCTGGCGCAAAAGGCCGTCGACGGGCTGCGCCTTGGCGAAGAGGCATCGCGCGTCACCCACCTCATCGTCACCTCCTGCACCGGTTTCTCGGCGCCCGGCATCGACCTCGACCTGGTTCAGCGCTGCGGCCTGCCGGACGGTGTCGAACGCACGATGATCGGGTTCATGGGCTGCTATGCGGCGATCAACGGCCTCAAGCTTGCCCGCCATATCGTCCGCTCCGACCCGCAGGCCAGGGTCCTCCTGGTCAACATCGAGGTCTGCACGCTGCATCTGAGGGAAACTGCCGAGCTGGAAAAGCTTTTGTCCTTCTGCCTTTGGGGCGACGGCTGCGCGGCGAGCCTCGTCACCGCCGAGCCGACCGGCATCGAGCTCGACAGTTTCCGTTGCACCGTCGCGGACGAGCGGCGGGAGCTGATGACCTGGGATATCCGCGACCATGGCTTCGACATGTTTCTCTCCGGCCAGGTGCCGGCGGCGATCCAGGAAGCGCTGCGTGGCAACCAGGACGCCATCCTCGGCGGCCGGCCGCCGGACGCGATCGACCTCTGGGCCGTGCATCCCGGCGGACGCACCATTCTCGACGCCGTCGAGAGGGCGCTGAACCTCGCGCCGGCCGCGCTCGCGCCGTCGCGCGAGGTGCTGCGCCGATACGGCAACATGTCGTCGGCGACAGTCATGTTCGTGATGGAAGAGATGCTGAAGGCGCCAGGCGGATTGCTCGGCTGCGCCATGTCGTTCGGACCCGGCCTGACGGCCGAGACCATGCTGTTCCGGACCGTCTCATGAGCCCGCTCGCTCAACGCAGCCTCGTTCCGGAAATCCTCGACCGCCTCGCGGCCGACGATGCGCGGGCGCTACGCTCGCGCCGCGATCTGGCCCGCATCAACGCGCTGATGTTCCAGGCGCCGATCATGGCCTCGCTGCTGCGGAAATTCATGGCCAGGCCGCCCGGCCGCATCCTGGAGATCGGCGCCGGCGACGGCACCTTTATGCTCAAGGTGGCGCGGCGCATGGCAAGGGACTGGCATGGGGTGGAACTGACGATGCTCGACCGCGTCGGCCTCGTCACGCCACGGCTCACGGCGGATTTCGCCGGGCTGGGCTGGACGCTCGAAACCATCACCGCCGATGTCTTCGACTGGGCGCAGACGGCGGATGGCAGGGCCTTCGACGCGATCACCGTCAACCTGTTCCTGCATCATTTCGGTGACGACGGACTGCTGCGCCTGTTTTCGCTTTTGCAGCGCAGGGCTCCGCTCATCCTGGCGACGGAGCCGCTGCGGGCAGGCTTCGCGCTGGCCGCGACCCGTCTTCTGCCGGCGATCGGCGCCAATGACGTCACCAGGCATGACGCCGCTCAGAGCGTGCGCGCCGGCTTCCGCGGCACGGAGCTTTCCGACATCTGGAGCGCCGTCGGCGGCAGGCCGCTGGAAGAGCGGCGAGCCGGGCCTTTCTCCCACGTCTTTGTTGGGGCGTGCGGGGATGATGCGAGGGCCTACAAGACAATGGCACATGGAATTATGGCCACGTCCGCCCCTCACAAGTGGGAGTAGGGAGATTGCGGCGCGACCCTACAAAACTTGGGTTCCTCGCCCCGGCGGAGCGGAGGAGAGGTGGCCGCCAAGCGGCCGGAGAGGGGGCCTTCGTAGGGCGCTCCCCCTCTCCGTCTCGGCTTCGCCGAGCCACCTCTCCCCCACCTTCGTGGGGGCGAGGAACCCAAGCTGGAACAACGCCATGAGGCGCACCCACGATGCGGTCGTCATCGGCGCCGGTCCGGCGGGCACGTCGGCGGCGTTGGCGCTCGCCCGGCGCGGATGGGCCGTGGCGATCGTGGAGAAGAGCGTGTTTCCGCGCCGCAAGGTGTGCGGCGAATACATCTCGGCAAGCAATCTCACGCTGCTCGACCGGCTCGGGATCGGCGATGCCTGGCGCGCCGAGGCCGGCCCCGAAATCCGCCGCGTCGGCCTTTTTTCCGGCGACGCCTGTATCGAGGCGCCGATGCCGGGCGCGAAGGCCGCGCTCGCGGCAAGGGGCGGCTTCGGCCGAGCGTTGGGCCGCGACATACTGGATACGCTGCTGCTCGGTGCGGCCCGGTCCGCCGGCGCGCAAGTCTTCCAGCCCTGCCGCGCCGTCGCCATCGAACGCGATGGCGACTGCCAAGCAGTGCGGATCCGGCCAACCGGCGGCAATTCCCGCGACGTGGCGACGGTCCTGCGGGCGCCGGTGATCGTCGCCGCGCACGGTTCGTGGGAGCCGGGACCGCTGCCGAGCCAGGTCGTTAAGAAAAGTCGTCCCTCCGACCTCCTCGGCTTCAAGGCGCATTTCACCGGATCGTCGCTGCCGCCCGACCTGATGCCGCTGCTGACTTTTCCCGGCGGCTATGGCGGCATGGTGGTCGCCGATCATGGCCGCATGTCGATCTGCTGCTGCATCAGGCGCGATATGCTCGCCCGGCTGCGCGGCAGCCTCGCCTGCGAACGCGGCGGCCATGTTTCGGCGGCCGAGGCCGTCGAGCATCATATCAGGGCGACATGCAGGGGCGCGCGTGACGCTCTGGTGGAAGCCCGCCTCTACGGTCCATGGCTTGCGGCCGGTCCGATCCGGCCAGGCATCCGCGCCGGCTACGAACGGGACATCTTCCGCGTCGGCAATGCCGCCGGCGAGTCGCACCCGATCATTGCCGAGGGCATATCGATGGCGCTTCAGTCCGGCTGGCTCTTGGCTCAAGAGCTCGGCGAGGCG
This sequence comes from Mesorhizobium sp. M1E.F.Ca.ET.063.01.1.1, assembly GCF_003998155.1. Taxonomy (NCBI): domain Bacteria; kingdom Pseudomonadati; phylum Pseudomonadota; class Alphaproteobacteria; order Hyphomicrobiales; family Phyllobacteriaceae; genus Mesorhizobium; species Mesorhizobium sp. M1E.F.Ca.ET.063.01.1.1. The sequence continues at coordinate 1,186 of NZ_RZSC01000276.1, read as the reverse complement.
GCAGGGGGACAGGCAGGACGCGAGGCGGCCGGCAGACGCTACGAGGCGGCCTGGAGAAGATTGTTCGCGACGCGGATTCTTGCTGCCGAGGCCATCGCCCGAATCGCCCTTGGCCCCGGCGGCGCCGCGCTGATGGAGGCGATCGTCCGCAATTTTCCGCCGGCGCTGACCTTGGGCGCGCGGCTCAGCGGCAAGACGAAACCCGTCCCTGGTTTGGCCGATGCGCGCCTGGCTCGGGGCTGAATCGCTCTACGCCACAGCCACGATCACATGCGCCTGAATTTTGGCGGCAACCTCGCCGCGGCCATGTCTGTCGGCAATCACGGAGGTGGCGTAGTCGGTCGCGGCTTCCAGTTTTCCCGCGTCCCTGGCCTCGATTTCGTTGCGAAGCAGGGTTCCCTGGCAATAGGCAACGGCAGGAACGCGCGGCGAGGATGCGCGGCTTTGTTCGGCTCGCGTCTCGATCGCCACACCGGAGAAACCCGCGTCCGCCAGATCCCTGCGGATCAAGTCCTTGTCGTGGTAGCCGTGCGGCGTTCGCGCCAGGAAGCGCGGCGGATCGCTCGGAAAAATCCTTGCAAGCGCATTCGTCACATCGTCAGCGAAAATATTCTCCTCGATGCGATCCCATACGCTGAACAGGAATCGTCCGCCGGGCTTGAGCACGCGCTTTGCCTCCCGATAGGCAGCCGGGCGGTCGGGAAAGAACATCGCGCCGAACTGACAGCAGACAAGATCGAAGGCTGCGTCCTCGAACGGCAGCGCCATAGCGTCCGCCTGGCGCCATCGGATGCGGCTGTCGGGTCCTTGCCGCGAAGCGGCGTAGTCGAGCATCGGCTGGTTGAGGTCGGTCACAACATAGCTTGCGCCGGGGGACAATTTCGACGCCAGCGCGCGGGTGACGACGCCGGTGCCTGCGGCGGTTTCCAGGACGGCGCCGGGCGACAGCGACGCTGCCCGTCGTGCAAGATCGGCGGCGTATGGCTCGAAAATCAACGGCACCATGTGGCGGTCGTAATTTTCCGGAATCGAGCCGGCGAACACCTTGTCCGTTTCCAACATTGCGATCATCGCCGTTCGTTTGATGCTTCGCATGACTAGCACATAAATGTTTGTTTCGGCTCGTTTTCGATCGGGAGGCGCCCAACGGCATATGCGGCTATGTCGGCTGCTGCCGACGTCGAGG
>NZ_RZSC01000275.1:0-7368 GCF_003998155.1 Mesorhizobium sp. M1E.F.Ca.ET.063.01.1.1 | reverse complement strand
GATTTGGTCTCTGACATCAGGCCGACAACGGCCTGAAAATCAGAAAGTTTCACCGTCTCCGCGCGGCAGCGAGTCATCCACTCGGTCGGCAATCGCATAGGGCAGCGCCGGCCCCCGCTCCGTCTCGGCTCCGCCGAGCCACCTCTCCCCCATTTCATGGGGGCGAGGAACCCAAGGTCTGCGAGGTCGCGACTCTGGCGATTGGCGTTTCCTCGCCCCCACAACGTGGGGGAGAGGTGGCTCGACGAAGTCGAGACGGAGAGGGGGAGCACCCTATGCGATTTTGGCTCTCCGCCTTGTCACCTCACCCGCTAAAACCCCGGCGCGCGGCGGCCATGCCTTCCCACATCAGCTTGATGCCGAGCGCGCCGACCACGGCGCCGGCGGCGCGGTCGATCCAGTGCTTGGTGCTGAGATAGGCCGAGCGCGGCCGGCTGGCGGAAAAGGCGAAGGCGACGACCGCGTACCAGACGAATTCGTTGAGGAAGAGCAGCGGCGGCAGCACGAAGAGCATCCACAGCGGCGGCGAGGCCGGCAGCATGGCCGCGAACATCGAGGCGTAGAAGATCGCGGTCTTGGGGTTGGCGAGCTGCACCAGAAGCGCGCGGCGCAGCGCCCGCCAGAACGAGCCGGCGCGCGCCGATGCATCGCTGGCGATCTCGATCGGCTCGTTGGCGCCGCGCCAGATCTTGATGCCGATCCACAACAGATAGGCGCCGCCGGCGATGCGCAGAAAAATGTCCAGCCAGGCGACCTGCACGAGCAGCGCGGTCAGGCCCGCGACCGCGATGGTGGCGAAGATGAAGCCTCCGATGCCCATGCCGATCGCCGCCGCCAGGCCGTCGGTGCGCTCGCCGGCAACCGCGATGCGCGAGACGACGACGAAGCTCGGCCCGGGGCTCATCGCGCCGAGCAGGAAAACGCCAAGGATGGAAAGGATGGTTGCAATCTCGGACAAGGCTCTTCTCCCAGGTCGATGTCGGTTGCCGCGCAAGCAATGCACGCGCAAAGCGGATTGTCACCACCCTGGCAAGCCGATCCGTTCGGCCAGCACGGCGCCAAGGATCGTGCTCCAAGCCCCGACGTCACGGCGAAAAGCAGTTCGTGGAGCCCGTTCCATGGGCTATAATGCGGTGCTGTTGTGAAGCATTGAGGTGCTGGCATGCCGGGCTGGCTCGTATCGGTTGTCCCCATGAATGTCTCTTCCGCTGTCGGAGGGACATCGTGAACGTCCTGATCATCTATGGAACGACCGAAGGGCAGACGGAGAAAATTTCCGCACGGACGGCAGCGCATATCCGCGAACGCGGGCACCAGGTCGAGCTTGTGGATAGCGCAGAGCTCACATCCGATTTGAAGCTCGGACACTTCGACGCGTTCGTCATTGCAGCCTCGGTCCACCAAGAGCACCACCAGGAAACCGTCACGAACTTGGTGTTTGCACATCACGAAGCGCTGAACGCCAAGCCTTCGGCCTTCATATCCGTCAGTCTCTCGGCGGCGCTGGAAGACCAAAAGGCGGAAGCTCAAAAATACGTGGATCGCTTCGTCGCCGTGACAGGGTGGCAGCCAGGCATGACCCTCCTCCTTGGGGGTGCCTTGCGCTTCACCAAGTACGATTTCTTTCAGGAGCAGTTCGTCAAATTCGTCGTCATGAAGAGCGGCGATCCGGTCTCCGAGCGCGATCACGAATTCACTGACTGGAACGCACTCGCCAACTTCGCCGATCGATTTCTCGATCTGGCTAAACAAGGAGGTGCTTGAGTCCGGCGCAGCCGGCATCGGCGCACCCTTCGCCTTGCTTGCCGGCGTGGCGCATGGAACATGGCCAATCCTTACAAATTCGAAAGTCCGACCCGCTGCCCACCAGGTCTTGACGAAGACTGGTGCGCCTGTTTGAGACTTAAAGCGCGTCGCGCTGAAGCGGAGCCAGGCGACGCGCTTTAAGTCTTTGTTTTGATGCATGTCGTTCCCCCAAAACCGCTGCGCACTTTTGGGCGACATGCATTAGGGGTAAATGAGGCACTTGCTCCATGGGGAGATGAGCAAGCGGTGGGCAAGCTGTGAAGCGCGTTTTTCGATTGCTTGCCGCTGTGATCATGGCGTCCGGCGTGACCGGGTGCACCAGCATTTCGTACTACGCGCAGTCGTTGGAGGGCCATGTTGAGATCATGGCGGCGCGCAGAAATGTCGGGAAGCTGATCCGTGATCCTTCGACGCCGGAGGCATTGCGCGCCAAGTTGACGTCGGCGAGCGTCATACGCCGCTTTGCCACGGACGAGTTGACGCTGCCCGACAACAGCAGCTACCGCAGCTATGTCGACGTCGGCCGGGACTCTGTGACCTTTGCCGTTTTTGCCGCGCCGCAATTCTCGCTTACGCCAATAACATGGTGCTTTCCGGTCTTCGGCTGCGTTCCGTACCGGGGTTACTTTTCCCGGAAATCCGCAGCCGAAAGCGCTGTCGGACTGCAGCGACAGGGGCTGGACGTCTATGTCTCAGGCGTCACCGCGTATTCCACGCTGGGCTGGTTCAGCGACCCGCTGCTCAGCACCATGCTGCGTCAGGACGACACCTATCTCGCAAGCCTTGTTTTCCACGAGCTGGCGCATCAGAAAATCTATGTGAACAATGACTCCGCGTTCAATGAGGCTTTCGCGGTTGCCGTCGAAACCACCGGCGTGAGGAAATGGCTGCGCGCCACCGGCAATCGCGCCGGATTGCGCCGCTACGAGGCCAATCGCAAGCGCAGTGCCGATTTTCTCGGTCTGATAGCGAAAACCCGGGACGAGTTGAGGCAGGTCTATGGAAGTCCCCGTGCCCCGGACCAGATGGCGGCTGCCAAGGCAGCCACAATCGACAGGCTGCGGATGCGCTACCGGCAAATGCGCGATAGGCGATGGGCCGGATACCGCAGATACGATGCCTGGTTCGATGCCCCGATCAACAACGCAAAGCTCGCCGCCACTGCTGTCTACGGCGAACGGGTTCCGGCGTTTCTTCGCCTGTTCGATTTGTGTTCCGGCGACTATCCAAGATTCTATGCTTCCGTTCGACGGATCGCGGCCTTGCCCGAACCTTCCCGTGCGCAGGCCTTGAAGACCGCGGCGACATGTAATTGAGTTTGACGGACAAGGCGGCCCGCGCAGCCCGGCCCTGAGCGATGCCGGCTCGGGCAGCCAATCACATGGGGCGCTCCCCCTCTCCGTCTCGGCTTCGCCGAGCCACCCCTCTCCCCCACCTTCGGCGGGGGCGAGGAAACGCTAATCGCCGAAGGCCGTGACCTTGGCAATCTTGGGTTCCTCGCCCCATGAAATGGGGGAGAGGTGGTTCGGCGCGCAGCGCCGAGACGGAGCGGGGGCAGCGCTGCCATATGCGATTGCCCCCCGGCCGCCACACGAAGCCGCGCTACGGCCCGAAAAAAGGCCCCTTGCGGGGCCTTTGCAACGTCTTCCGGGCGCAGCGCTAGCTCGGAAACGTCACGGTCACGCCGCGCTGGCGAAAATAAGCCTGCATCAACTTGCGGCCCGAGCGGTTGTTGTGCGCCAACTTGGCCGGATCGAACACCGCCTCTTTCAGCCCTTCTCGCGCCAGCGCCGCTTTGAGCGTCGCGATATGGACGTCGATGTCGGCATTGTCCGCCTTGAGCGAGGCGTAGATATTTTCGGTCGCCTGGGCCACGGTCGGTTCGCTCACTTGTGTCGTCCTTTGGTTGGTTGCGCGGCGCGCTTAACACAGATTCGCGGCATGGCGATACCGATGAGAGCTTTGGCTTGGCGCGAAGGGGCCAGGCCTACGAACAAAAAAGGCCCCCTCTCGGAGGCCTTTTCGCAACAGTTTCGATTGTGGAGCTATTTCCCGGCCAGCGCCTTCGCGTTCTCCGCCGTGATCGCGGTGGTGTCCACGGTCACCGTCGGCTCGACGGAGGTCGCGCAGTCGAGCAGGATCTTCTTCGACATCTCGATCGCTTCCTTGGCGCCGGTTGGATAGGTGAAGGTCGCCGCCCAGTCGCCCTTGGCGACCGCCTCGATGCCGCCGGCCGGGCCAGGCAAGCCGTCGGTGCCGATGATCTTGACGTCCTTGCCGGCGCCCTTGGCGGCCAGCAGCGCGCCCGCCGCCATCATGTCGTTCGAGGCATAGAGCACCTTGATGTCGGGATGCGCCTGCAGCATAGCGGAAAAGGCGGTCTGGGCTTTATCCGGAACCCAGTCGGCGGCCTGCTCGGCGACGATCTGGATCTTCGGGTTCGCCTTCACGCCTTCCTTGAAGCCGTTGAGGCGCTCCACCGCCGGCGTCGAGCTCGGCAGGCCTTCCAGCACCGCCGCCTCGCCGCCATCGGGCAGCAGCTTCGAAGCTGTGAACTTGCCGGCTTCCTCGGCGATCTTGAAATTGTCGCCGCCGATGAAGGCCGTGTAGTCCTTGCCAGGGTCGCCCACCGTCTTGCGGTCGAGCTCGATCACCGGAATGCCGGCATCCATGGCGCGCTTCACGGCGGGCGTCAGGGGTGCCGCCTCGAAAGGCGAGATCAACAGGATGTCGACCTTCTGGGTGATGAAATTGTCGACCTGCGAGGTCTGCGTGTTGACGTTGCCGGCGCCGTCGGCGATCTGCAGCGTGAAGCCCGGCACTTCCTTGGCGGCCGCCGTCAGCTCGTCATTGACGTGCTGGCGATAGGGCTCGGCGTTGTTGGCCTGCGAAAAGCCGATGATGAACTGGCCGTCCTTGGCGCAGGCCTTCACCATCGGGTCGGCCGCCTGGGCAGCACTTGCTATGCACAGGCCGGCGCCCGCCAGAAGCACGGCTTTGAGCGCGCTGCTTAATCCTCTCTGTGTGGTTCTCATGCTCAGTCTCCTCCTCGTCCGGCTCGCGGTGCCAGACCTTTGGTTGCTCTTTCGGGATGCTGCCGCCGACCTCCTATCGTCCCAAACCCTCGCGGCGGCGAACGAGGGATTGAAGCACTGCCGCCAAGACGATGATCGCGGCGGTCGCGAGCAGCTGCATGGCAGGGGTGATGTTGTTGAGCTGAAGGATGTTGGCCAGCGCACCCAGCATGATGGTGCCGGCGACGGTGCCGACCATAGAGCCCGCGCCGCCGAACAGGCTGGTGCCGCCGATGACGACGGCGGCGATGGCCGTCAGTTCATAGCCCATGCCGTCATTGGCGCTGCCGAAGTTGAACTGTCCGGCATGCACGATGCCGGCAAGCGCCGAGGCAAAGCCGGTGATGGCGTAGACCGATATCTTCACCATCGACACAGGCACGCCGGAAATGCGCGCCGCGCGCTCGTTGCCGCCCACCGCATAGACGTAGCGGCCGAAGCGCGTGGTGTTGAGGACCAGCGTGGCTATCGCGGCAAAGATGATGAAGACGATGGTCGCCACCGGCACGGTGTTGTCGAACAGACGCTCGCCCAGCACCGCGAATACCGGCGGCGCGAGACCCGGCCCGTCGCCATAGGAAATGTTGATGTACTGATTGCCGGAAACGACCAGCGCCAGACCCCGCGCCGCCTGCAGGCCAGCGAGCGTGACGATGAAGGGCTCGAGCCGGAAGCGGGTGGAGATCGTGCCCTGGACGATGCCGAAGACGGTGCCCATGACGAGCACGGCCAGGATGGTGGCGATGAGGCCGAAGCCGCCGGAGATCATCATGGTGGCGGTCACCACGGCGGAGAGACCCAGCACCGCGCCGACCGAGAGATCGATGCCGGCAGTGATGATGACGAAGGTCATGCCGATGGCGATGATGCCAGTCTCCGACACCGCGCGCACGATGTTGGCGATGTTGTCGGGGTTGAGGAACAGGATCTCGCCGTGGCGCCGGGGCGAGAAGATGACGCCGCCGATCGCCACCAGCACCAGGCCGATCAGGCTCTGGAAGCGCACGATGATGGCCAGCGGGTCGACGCGATGTTTTGGCGCCGCTGTTGCGGTCCGCCGGCCGGGTACTGCCGGATTGGCCGTCCCCTCAATCTTCTGGTCCGACATCAGGCCTCCCTGCCGTTTGCCGCGGCAAGCACGGTGTGCTCGTCTACGCCGCCGATGAATTCCGCCACATTGCGCCCCTGGCGCAGCACCACGATCCGGTCGCAAAGCCCGATCAGTTCCGGCATCTCGCTGGAGGCGACCAGAATGCCCAGTCCCTGCGCCGCGAGTGCCCTGAGCCTGGCATAGATCTCGCCCTTGGCGCCGACATCGACGCCGCGTGTCGGCTCGTCGAGCAGCAGCAGGCGCGGATTGCCGAGGATCTCCTTGGCCAGCACCACCTTCTGCTGGTTGCCGCCCGACAACGCGCCGACGGCGATGTCGGGGTTCTTCGGGCGGATATCGAACTGGCCGAAGGACTGCCTCACGGCCTCCGCCTGGCGGCGCGGCGACATCAGGCCTGCCGGCGAGATACGACGGATCACCGACATCACCAGGTTGAGGCCCACCGCCATCCTGAGCATCAGGCCGCTGCCACGGCGGTCGTCGGTGACGAAAGCGATGCCGGCCTTGCGCGCCGCGTCGATGGATTCGAGTTTCACCGGCCTGCCGTCGACCGCGACTTCGCCCTGCCAGCGGCCGGCAAGGCCGGTGCCGTAGAGCGCGGAGAGCAGTTCGGTGCGCCCTGCTCCCATGATACCGGCAAGCCCGACGATCTCGCCTTCCCTGACCTCGAGCGAAATGCCGCGCGGCGGCTGCCAGCCGGCGCTTTCCCGAACGAGCCTGAAGCTCGCATCCTTGAGCCTGAGCAGCGTCTTGCCGGCCGACCTGGCGCGCGCGGGATAAAGCTCGTCCAGCGGCCGGCCGACCAGCAGGCGCACCAGCTCTGCCTGCGGCGCATGCGGCTCGGTGATGCCCGCGACGCGGCCGTCGCGCATCACCGTCACGCGGTCGGCGATATCGGGCACTTCCTCGAGGCGATGCGAGATGTAGACGATGCCGACCCCCGTGGCGGCGAGCTTCCTCATAATGTCGAACAGCCGCTCTACCTCGCCGACGGTAAGTGCGGCCGTCGGCTCGTCCATGATCAGCACGCGCGAGGCATAGGACAGCGCCTTGACGATCGCCACCACTTGGCGCTGGCCGATCGACAGGTCGGCGACGAGGCGCGCCGGATCGATGGCGAGCTCAATCGCCTCCAGCCGCTGCTTGGCCTCGCGGCGCATCGCCGGCACGTCGAGCATGCCGCCCGGCCGCATCAGCTCGCGGCCGAGGAAGAGGTTTGCCGCCACGTCGAGCGAGGGCACGAGGTCCAGTTCCTGGAAGATGGTGGCGATGCCGGCGGCCTGCGCCTCGCGCGGGTTGTTGAAGGTGACCGGCTTGCCGTCGATGCGTATCTCGCCCTCATCTGGCGAGTAGACGCCCGACAGGAGGTTCATCAGC
>NZ_RZSC01000274.1:0-7372 GCF_003998155.1 Mesorhizobium sp. M1E.F.Ca.ET.063.01.1.1 | reverse complement strand
TCCGCACCCAGCCCTATGCCGACGGCTCGGTGTATTCGAGCCTGGTCGAAGCCTGTAAGGCGGAATTGACCCAGGCGCGGCTGACGCAGTTGCAGCACCAGTTGCAATGTCCGGAAGGCGACCTCTCCTGCGTGCCGCAAACCGCCGGCGGTGCCGCGCTTGCGACGGCTGGCGCCGCGTCTGCGACGGCTGGGGCCGCGCCTGCGACGGCCGCTCCTGCCAAGGCAAGCCCGAACGACACGCGGCCTTGCGTGCAATCCGCCGGCAAGGCGAAGTCGGACCAATATGTCTCGCAATGCGTTCAGGTGTCGCCGGCAACACACCCGCCCTGCAACGGACAGAACGCGTGCAGCATGATGATCGACGAGATCAAGCGAGGCTGCGCCATGATCGGCGCCGACAATCCGCCGGCCTTCTGTTCCGCCTACAAGAACTGAGCAGCAAGGCGGGCCGGGCCGTATGGCCAGGCCCGCCTGCCGCCAAAACAGCGGCACTGACCAACCCATGCGGAAGATCAAATCGGTCAACCAAAACAACCCGAAGTCGCGCCTTGGCTTATATTAGCGCGATGGATGCCGAAACCACCAAAAAAAGTGCCAAATCTTTTGATCCAGCCGCGATGCTTGGCGAAAAATCGATTTCAGTTTTGCCGCAATCCTGCGAACTTATGAAAGCGTCGTGATTCGCGCGAGGCGCCAATAACAATCAAAAATAACAACAATAACTTGACTGTGTCAGGAGCTCCCGATGGACGAGGCGGCCAACGATCTGCGCATGCTGAGATATGTCGCGGAGATCACCCGAAGGCTGGCGAAGATGCTTTCGCGCACGCGCTATCAGGTGCTTGTCTATTTTCTGGAGATGACGGCTGTCGAGGCGGACAGCCTCGCGGCAGAGCAGGATCGCCGCGCCGAGGCGCGTAAGCCGCCCCGCAACTGAAGGCGACCAGGCGGAAGACTGGTTGGCCACCCTGCGACGCAGTGCATCGAGCGTGCCCAAGCAGTCGGCCGACGGCATGGCGTCGGCCGTTGCGGCATGAGCGGCTGGCCTCAGGCCTTGGGCTTGCGCTTGCCCTTGCCGGAATCCGCGGCCGGCTTGCGGCCGAGGCCGGAAGACTTGGCCAAGGCCGAGCGGGTGGCCGAATAGCTGGGGGCTACCATCGGATAGTCTGCCGGCAGGCCCCATTTGGCGCGGTATTCGTCCGGCGTCAGCCCATGGTCGGTCGACAGGTGCCGCTTCAGCGACTTGAACTTCTTGCCGTCCTCGAGGCAGACGATGTGATCGGGGAACACCGAGCGCTTCGGATTGACGGCCGGCGTCAGCGGCGCGCTTTCCTTGACAGCGGCGCCACCGGCGAGCTTGCGCACCGAGGCGCTGACGCTGGCGATCAGATCAGGCAGGCCGGAAGCCGGAAGCGGATTGTTGCCTACATAGGCCGAGACAATGTCGGCGGTCAGCTCGATTGCAGTCTTGTCATCGATATTGGACAATTTTTTCACCCTTTGCTGGCTCTCAAATGACCAGCTGTTTTTTAGGACTTTGGTCTAGGTATCATATTGGACCTGTCCCCCAACGGACCGTCCAGAGTCAGTAAATACACGAGACTCAATACCAAAAGCACGTTTTCACTGCGGGCTACGACCGCGCAAGTTAGGAATTCTAATACCTATAACAAACAATTGACAGCGCCGGAAATCTGCACGGGCGCGTAAATGACGCAACAGCACTTCAATTTATGCGAGTAATTCCAGCAAAAGTCGAAATTCAGGATGAAGGCCGACGCTGGCGAGCAGCACAGGCGCCCGGAGGACCGATCATGCCCGATTCGGCGCGGCGAGTCGCTTATTCCGCGGCGGCTCCGCACCTGAGATCCGCCGGTCCGTTGTCGGCCAGTATCTCCAGCACACGCCTCCAGCGCGCGCAGCGGCCGAAATCCCTCTGCTCGATGGCCTTTTCCGCCTTCATGGCGGCATAGAGCGGCGCCTCGGCGCCGAATTCCTTCATCAGCCAGTGCGCCTCCTGCCGGGCGCGGCGTTCGTCGTTGTCAAGCATGGTTCCAGGCATGCTTCCTGACATGATCTTCAGGCCTCCGAACGTTCGATGCCGACAGCAATGCAACTGCCGATGACGAGGACGGCGCCGGCAATAGCCGTCGGCGACAGGCTTTCGCCCGACAGCGCCAGCAAAAGCGTGGAAGCGATCGGCGTCAGATAGGCGACGACCGCGAGCCTGCCGCCCTGGTCGAGGCTGAGCGCGCGCGACCAGAAATAGTAGCCGAATCCCATCGGCCCTGCGCCGAGATAGAGGCCGAGCAGGAGGTGCGTGCCGCTCAGGTCTGCAGCGCCGTCATGCAGACACCAGGCGAAGGTCAGCGCGAAACCGATCAGCGCCGAGGGCAGCAGAAGGCGATCCGGCGACAGGGCAAGACGGCCGACGGCGAGCGAATAGAAGGCCATGCAAAGCGCCGAGCCAAAGGCGGCGCAATAGCCGACGAGACTGCCTTCGAACCAGGCTGACGCGCGTCCGCCGGAGATCACCAGCGCCACGCCGACGAAGCCGAGCGCGGCAGTCAGCCCAAGCAGCAGCGGTCGCTGCGGGCGGCCGAGCGCGATGACCACCGCGGCGACCATCAACGGCCAGGTGTAGGCGACCAGATTGGCCTCGATGACCGGCATCGAAGCGAAGGCGATGTATTGCAGCACCATGGTGCCGACCAGACCAATGAAGCCGACCGCGTAGGCGGCGAGAGCCGACCTCCCCTTCTCCCCTTGTGGGAGAAGGTGGCCTCGCGAAGCGAGGTCGGATGAGGGGTGTTCCAGGGAACGCCGACGTCTCACTTCGCTGGAACACCCCTCATCCGTCTCGGCGCTGCGCGCCGATCCACCTTCCCCCACAAGGGGGGAAGGAGAAGTGCTCATAAGCCTGATCACCGCAAAAACCAGCGCGGCGCCGCAGAACTGCAGGAATTGCACCTCGGACACCGGGTGACTTGCAAGCAGCGTCTTGCCGACCAGGGCGTTGGTCGCCCAGAGCGCCACCGCGCCGAAGGCGAGGGCCAGCGCCGCCGAGGAAGCAGCGCCGGAGCGGTTCTTCCGTCTTTCGGCCATGACTGGCCCGAGGCTCAACGACGCTGAGGGCGCCTGGCGCTCGACGGGATCATCCGCCACTACCACGACTCTCTGGCTCCGCCGGAAACCGGCTCGACGGCCGGCTTCGGCACAGGATGCTCCTCCGCATGGCGGCGATAGGCAGGCAGTTGGTTCGTCCAGACATCGTCGGCTAGCTCATTGACCCAGGCGCGGTCGTGGTCGTTGTCGGCGGCGAGGTAGAACATGCGGTTGTCGTCGACATAGGGCTTGGTCACCGAGCGCTGGTTGAGAACCAGGGTGACGCGCGAGCCGAGTTGGATGGGCGCGGTGCGATGGAGCACGCCGAGGAACTGACCGAGCGTGGCGTAGTTCATCTTGTGGTCGATGCGCATGACCTTGTTGCGCGGCAGGTCGCGGCCGGATTCGAGGATGGCGCGGCCGGTCTCGGAATCGTCGCAATAGATTTCAAGATGGCCGCCGATCAGAGGGTCGCTGATCGACAGCGGAATGAGCTCCGTCACCGGAACGCCGTCGCAGTGCCATTCGACGGCGCCGTCCTTGGGGTTCATGAAGGTGACGGTCGAGCCGACGATCGACAGTGGATAGGGTTCAAGCTTGGTGCCCATCATGTCGGACAGCCGCTCCAGGCGCAGCTTGTCATGCAAAAGCTCCTTGATCTCCGGGATGTAACGGTCGGCGCCGGTGATGAAGGTGAGGTCGAGATGCTTGTGCACCGCATGGCTGGCCTTGAGCTTGAGCGCCGCCTCCTCGATCGCGGCAAGCAGTGCGGGGTCGTAGCCGTGCAGATACTGGGCGACGCCGAAGCTCGACACTTTCCACGCCGTATCATGACCAATGATGGCTTCACGGCTCATCGCATAGCGCAGTTCGGGGATGGTATGGGCGTTCATTCTACTTCTCCAAGATGGGGGCAACACTTGGTAAACAGTCGATTAAGCCGCCCGCCCCTGTAAATTTAGGAATGCTGGTGCTACTTTAAGCCCAGCTAAAGGTCGGGCCCCGTGCGTCTGCTCAGTCAGGTCAACTTAAACTCGCTGAAAATCGTGGAGAGCGCCGCGAGGCACAAGAACTTCACGCGCGCCGGCGAGGAGCAGTTCATCACCGCCTCGGCTGTCAGTCAGCGGGTCAAGAGCCTGGAGGATCAGCTGCGCTTCAAGATTTTCCAGCGCGGCGGAAATGCGGTGTCCCTGACGCCGGAGGGCGAGACCTATGTGGCCCGGGTGCGCGAGGCGCTGGAGCGGATCGTCGCCGCCAGCATGGAGGCCACCGGCCAGTCGCAGTCGCATGTGCTGAGAATCTGCGTTTTGCCGACCTTCGCGGCGCGCTGGCTGTTCCCGCGGCTCACCAGCTTCCAGCGGCAATATCCCGATATCGAGATGCGGGTCTCGACCTCCTATGCGACGCACGAATTCTCGACCTCCGAGTACGACCTCGAGATCCGCTATGGCGACGGCAATTTCCCCGGCCTCAAATCCGAGCTGCTGTTCAAGGAGGACCTGACGCCGGTGTGCAGCCGCAAGCTGTTCCACGACGTGCTGGGCGACAAGCCGCTGTACAAGGTGACGCCCGAGGACCTCAGGCACTTCACCTTGCTCCACTCCGACACCTGCACCCAGAACTGGCAGTCCTGGCTGGGCTTTGCCGGCGCGAGCTTCGTGCTCGGCGAGACCAGGAGCATCTATTTCGATTCCTGCATGATGGCCTACGAGGCGGCCAATGCCGGCATGGGCTTTGCCGTCGCCAACCGCGCCTATATGGCAAGCGACATCCGCGCCGAACGGCTCGTGGCGCCTTTCGCGGTCCACCATCCCAACAGTGCCGGTTGGTATTTCGTGAGTCCGATCAAGGCGCTCGGCGCGCGCAAGGTGGAGCTGTTCAAGCAGTGGATCATGGCCGAGGCGGCGCTGACGCAGCGCCAATTGGACATCGAAATCGCCGACATGCCGGTGAAGCGGGTAGCGATGGCGTAGGCGGACGCCCATGCCTAAGGCCCTGGAGCCGAATTCTCGATAGTGCGGAGGCTTCTCTTCACCGGTTGGCTGAAGCCGGAGCATTTGAGCAACCGGTAAGATACAGATGATTCAACCATGACGACGCCTGGCTGCATCTCAGGATTGTTGTTGTAGATTTCACACAATACCGGGAATTTCTGGCGGGATTTCACTTATATCCAGAGGACTTTCCAAGCCTTGCCCATGACCTGGCGGCAAGACTCAGCTATGATTTATTTTGCGGCGGGCCTGATTTTCCCGCTTGGCCGGCGCTTTCCAGCTTCCTCCCAAGCAGCGCCGGCCTTCTTCTGTGGCAGACATCGCCTACCTGCTTTGCCGCCATCACTGCGCCGGCTGCGTGCCCTGCTGGTCGCCGCCGGTGGTCGATTTCGGCACCGGGTTCTTGTCGATCTGCGGGCTCTGGTCGGCGGGCGCCTTGGTGGGCTGCACGCTGTTGTCGCAGGCGGCGAGCGCGAGCCCTGCCGCAAGAGCCAGCAGCACAGGAAGCTTCATCATGACGACCTCCTCTCGTTCGCCCCATTTCAAGGGGCAAACGAAGCGGTGGCGGTTTGGTTGCGTTCGCCCATGGGAACCAATCGCCCAAGTCCCGGTTGAACTCCCAACCGATCAAACCGCACAAGGAGATGGTCATGATCCGTCTGCTGCTTGTCGGCCTGTTTGCCTACACGGCCTATCGCGTGACAATGCGGATCATCGAGGAAGTGCCAGGCGACGTCACGCCGTTGGAGATGCCAGGCGATGAAAGGCGGACGCTGCGGCGCCAGTCGGCGGCAATGGGTGTGGAGCCGAAAAGGTAGTTACAGCCAATCTCCCCCAAGTGGGTCCCAAGTGGGGGAGATTGGCCATCATTCCGGCTTTCGCCAACTGCGAACGCACTCGACGCCTCAATCCCGTTGCGAACAAAGCGGAAACGATGCTTGATGGGCGATGAACATCGCCGCCCGTGATTCGTCCTTCGAAGCTCCCGCCTATCTCGCCCGGCTGAATGACGCGCAGCGGCTGGCGGTGGTGCATGGCGACGGCAAGGTGGCCGCGCCTCTTTTGGTGATCGCAGGCGCCGGATCCGGCAAGACCAACACGCTGGCGCATCGCGTCGCCCATCTCATCGTCAAGGGCGCCGATCCGCGCCGCATCCTGTTGATGACGTTCTCGCGCCGCGCCGCGGCCGAGATGGCCAAGCGCGTCGAGCGCATCGCCGGCGAGGTGCTGGGCCGCGACGCCGCGATCATCGCCGACGCGCTCGCCTGGGCCGGCACCTTCCATGGCATCGGCGCCAGGCTGCTCCGCGACTATGCCGAGCAGATCGGCCTCGACCCGGCCTTCACCATCCACGACCGCGAGGATTCGGCCGACCTGATGAATCTCGCCCGGCATGAGTTGGGATTCTCGAAAACCGAAAGCCGCTTCCCTACGAAAAGCACCTGCCTGCAGATCTATTCGCGCGCGGTGAACGCGCAGGCGCCGCTCGGCGAAGTGCTGGGCTCGGCATTTCCCTGGTGCGCCGGATGGGCAGACCAGCTCAAGCAGTTGTTCGCGGCCTATGTCGAGGCCAAGCAGGCGCAGAACGTGCTCGACTACGATGACCTGTTGCTCTACTGGGCGCAGATGGCGGCCGAGCCGGAGATCGCGGCGCATCTCGGCAGCCGCTTCGACCATCTGCTGGTCGATGAGTACCAGGACACCAACCGGCTTCAGGCCTCGATCCTGCTCGCGCTAAAGCCGGACGGCGCCGGGCTCACCGTGGTGGGCGACGACGCGCAGTCGATCTATTCCTTCCGCGCCGCGGAAGTGCGCAACATCCTCGATTTCCCGAAGCAGTTCGCACAAGGCGCCGAGATCGTCATGCTGGAGCGCAACTACCGCTCGACCGAGACGATCCTTGCCGCCGCCAACGCGGTGATCGGCGAGGCCACCGAGCGCTTTACCAAGAACCTCTGGACCGAGCGCAGATCGTCGCACAAGCCGCAACTGGTGAGCGTGCGCGACGAGGCCGAGCAGGCCAATTATGTCTGCCACGCGATCCTGGCCGAACGCGAGGCCGGCACGGCGCTGAAGGCGCAGGCGGTGCTCTTCCGCGCCTCGCATCACAGCGGGCCGCTGGAGGTCGAGCTCACGCGCCGCAACATCCCCTTCGTCAAGTTCGGCGGGCTGAAATTCCTCGACGCCGCGCACGTGAAGGACATGCTGGCGATGCTGCGCTTTGCCGAAAACCCGCGCGACCGCATCGCCGGGTTTCGCGTGCTGCAGCTT
>NZ_RZSC01000273.1:0-7388 GCF_003998155.1 Mesorhizobium sp. M1E.F.Ca.ET.063.01.1.1 | reverse complement strand
GGCTATAAATCTTCATTTGCAGTTGCTTGGAATCGAATGGAGTGCCGCAGGAAATGCCGCTGAGCGCCGAAGAGATCGCCAGTCATCCTGCAGCTCTCCGCAGTGTGCAGGAGCAGTCGCGCGCGCTCATCCATGTCTACGAGACCAGCCCGCGCCTTGCCGCCGTCTTTGCCACCCAGCAGCGCTGGCTGCTCGGCCATGTCGGGCTCGCCTTGCATTTCAGGCGCGACCCCGACGACCGCCGCACCGAGATGACAGTGGCGCGTTTCATCGAGGCCGTGCGCCGCAATTCGGTCGCCAGCCGCAACACCGCCGAGGCGTTCGTCAAGGAAATGCTGCACTACAACATCGCCGAATATGTTTCGACCAGAGGTGATGGCCGTGCCCACCCCTTGCGGGTGACCGCGGCCACCATTGAAACCTTCACCGCCTGGATTCACGCCCATTTGAGGACGCTCGATCGAATCGATGGCGGAACCCGGCTGGCAACCTTCCTCGAGCAGCCCGATGTGCTGGCAAAGCTGCAGCCGTTGATCTGCGACGGCTTGCTGGCATCCGGTCCGGTGCGGGAGCCCGAGCAAACCTTCTCGTTGTTTATCTGGCTGAACAACGGCGGCATCGTCATGGACTGGCTGATGGCGGGCATCGATCCGGACGACGCCAGTCTCGACAGGATACCGACCAGCGTCATTTCGATCGGCGAATTCGCGCATTGGCTGAAGCTGTCGCGCACCCATCTGGCGCGCAAGCTCCATGATGCCGAAGCGCTTGGCAGCATCGGCTGGGTCGGTCAGCGCGGACATTCCGTCATGTGGGTCTCGCGACAGTTCTTCGAGGAATACATGGCCGTGCAGGCAGCCAAGCTCGCAATCGTCGACGCGGCTTTCGACGCCTGTTTTCCCGCGGCTGGCGAAATGGGGGCGCCTATCCGGCCTTGAGGATCGCCGAGAAGCGCGGGTCGAAAGCCCTGCTGATCGGCTCGGCCGCGGCGCCCACCGCAATCGCCCAGGGATCGGTGATGCCGAGCTGCAGGCGCGGCAATCGCCGCTCGGGGCGGTCGGCGATGGACGGCAGCAGCGGATGCATGGCCTGCAGGAGGCGCCGGGCCAAAGGCTCGGGCGCACCGCTGGTGAGGATCACGGTCTGCGGATCGAAGATCGTTTCGATGAGATGCACGCTCCAGCGCAGATCGGATGCAGCACCCTCGATCCAGCCCAGGACCTTGGGATCATCCGCAGCAGCCAAGGCCGCCAATCTTGCGTAGAGATTGGCATCGGCGGGATCGAGGCCGAGATGCTGGTAGAGCGAAGCAAGCGAGGCACGGTGCTCGAGTGGCGTCGCGCCGGGGCCGGCCGGCGACAAAAGCGCCCTGCCGATCTCGCCGGCATTGCCGTTGCCGCCATTGTAGAGCTCGCCATTCAGGATCAGCCCCGCGGCGATGCCATAGCCGACATAGAGGCAGACCGCGTGATCGACACCGTGCGCGGCGCCGACGATGCGCTCCGCCGTGGCGCAGGCGGCGGCATCGTTCTGCAGTCCGACATTCAGTCCGGTGCCTGCCGCAAGCGTCTCCAGCAGTGGGTACTGCTGCCAGGCAGGCATCATCCATTTGTCGTCGGATTCTTTCAGGCCGAACGGCCCCGGCATGGCGACGCCGAGACCGACCAGCCGCCGTTCGAACTGCTCGGTGATGCCGGCCAGTTCGCGCCTGACACGTGCGATGAGAGCGAGGATGGTCTGGACACCCGGCGACGGCTCGTCGAGCGGCAAGTTGGCCTCGGCACGCACTATCACGCTGCCGACCAGATCGACCACCACCACGCGTGTCAGGTGGCGGTCGATCTGCAGGCCGATGGCGAAAGCGCCTTCGGGCACCAGCCTGTAGGGCGTGAAGGGCTGCCCCCTGCCCTTGCGCACCGTGTCCAGCGCCACGACCAGGCCGTCGCGTTCGAGATCCTCGACGATGTTCGAAACCGCCTGCTTGGTGAGTTGGGTCGCCCGCGCCAGGTCGGCGCGCGAAAGCGCGCCGTTGAGCCGCAGCGCCTCGATCATGACGCGGCGGTTGTGCGCGCTGGTCCCTTCCTGGTTGGTGCCGCTCTTGGCGCGGATCGGGCTGATGTCGTGCACCTGCGTTTCCCCCTTGACTCCATTAAAGGATTGCATGACTAATTAAGTCAAGCGAATTGACTTAATGGTGAAGACCGGTACGGTTTCGAGAAAAAGACGGCAAGGCGCCGAGCCCTCGCCGCCCCACCGTCCCGGCAGATCCGGTCACACGCGATAGCATTCGGAGAAGCGGCGCGCGCCGCCACCCGCAAATGTCGAAATGGGAGAAAAAAGATGCTGAAATCGATCGGTAGGACACTTCTCGGCGCGGTCTGCGTTGGCGGGTTGCTTGTCCCGCACGCCTTTGCCGAGACCACGCTGAATGCGCTCTTCATGGCCCAGGCCGCCTACAGCGAGGCGGATGTCCGCGCCATGACCGAGGGCTTCACCAAGGCCAATCCGGACATCAAGGTCAATCTCGAATTCGTTCCGTACGAGGGCCTGCACGACAAGACCGTGCTCGCGCAAGGGTCGGGCGGCGGCTACGACGTCGTTTTGTTCGACGTCATCTGGCCGGCCGAATACGCGACCAACAAGGTGCTGGTCGACGTGTCGTCGAAGATCACCGACGATATGAAGAAGGGCGTGCTGCCCGGCGCCTGGACCACCGTCCAGTATGACGGCAAATACTACGGCATGCCCTGGATCCTCGACACCAAGTACCTGTTCTACAACAAGGAAATCCTGGAGAAGGCCGGCATCAAGGCGCCGCCGAAGACCTGGGAAGAGCTGGGCGAGCAGGCCAAGATCATCCAGGACAAGGGGTTGCTGAAGACGCCGATCGCCTGGAGCTGGTCGCAGGCCGAAGCCGCGATCTGCGACTACACCACGCTCGTCAGCGCCTATGGCGGCGATTTCCTCAAGGATGGCAAGCCGGACTTCCAGAACGGCGGCGGCGTCTCGGCGCTGAAATACATGGTCGACAGCTACAAGTCGGGCCTCACCAATCCCAATTCCAAGGAATTCCTGGAAGAAGACGTCCGCAAGGTCTTCGAAAACGGCGATGCCGCCTTCGCGCTCAACTGGACCTACATGTACAACATGGCCAACGATCCGAAGGACTCGAAGGTCGCCGGCAAGGTCGGCGTCGTGCCGGCGCCGGGCGTTGCCGGCACCAGCGAGGTCTCGGCCGTCAACGGCTCGATGGGCCTTGGCATCACCGCTGTCTCAAAGCACCCGGACGAAGCCTGGAAGTACATCGAGTTCATGACCTCGCAGGCGACGCAGAACCAGTATGCCAAGCTCTCGCTGCCGATCTGGGCCTCGTCCTATGACGATCCGGCAGTGACCAAGGGCCAGGAAGAATTGATCGCCGCCGCCAAGCGCGGTCTGGCTGCGATGTATCCGCGTCCGACCACGCCGAAATACCAGGAGCTGTCGACCGCCCTGCAGCAGGCCATCCAGGAATCGCTGCTCGGCCAGACGACGCCTGAAGACGCGCTGAAGACGGCGGCCCAGAACAGCGGCCTCTGATCTATCGTTCCTCAACGGGCGGCCTCATGCGCGAGCGCCGCCCGTGTTGTTTCTTGATCGGATGAAGGAAGAGAGGCGCCTTCGATGTCAGGCACCTGGATGACGACCCGTGCGTGGCTGCTGATGCTGCCGCTTCTCGTGGTCATGGTCGCCGTCATCGGCTGGCCGCTGGTCGACACGGTTGGCCTTTCCTTCACCGACGCCAAGCTCGTCGGCACTGCAGGCAATTTCGTCGGCATCGACAACTATTCGAAGATGCTGACCAGCTCGAACTTCACCCGCACGCTGACCACCACCACCTGGTTCGCCGTCATTTCCGTTGCCGCGGAAATGGTTATCGGCGTGCTTGCCGCGCTTCTGCTCAACCAGGAATTCCGCGGCCGCACCGTGCTGCGTGGACTGATGATCCTGCCCTGGGCGCTGCCGACCGTCGTCAACGCCACGCTCTGGCGGCTGATCTACAATCCCGAATATGGCGCGCTGAACGCAGCCCTTACGCAACTGCATCTGATCGACAGCTACCGGTCCTGGCTGGGCGAGCCCGGAACGGCGCTCGCGGCGCTGATCGTCGCCGATTGCTGGAAGAATTTTCCGCTGGTGGCCCTCATTGCGCTCGCCGCCCTGCAGGCGGTGCCGCGCGACATCAACGCCGCAGCACTTGTCGACGGCGCCGGTCCCTTCGCGCGCTTCCGCTTCGTCATCCTGCCCTATCTTGCCGGCCCGCTGATGGTGGCACTTGTGCTGCGCACCATCGAAGCCTTCAAGGTCTTCGACATCATCTGGGTGATGACCCGCGGCGGGCCGGCCAACAGCACCCGCTCGCTGTCGATCCTCGTTTACCAGGAGGCCTTCTCGTTCCAGCGTGCCGGCTCCGGCGCCTCGCTGGCGCTGATCGTCACCTTGCTCGTCACCACGCTTGCCGTCGCCTATGCGGCGCTGGTCAGGAACACCGCGGGGAGCGCCGCCTGATGGAACGCAAGTCCCCGCTTTTCACAGCTTTCATCTACGCCTGCGCCATCCTGCTTGCCGCCGTGATCCTGGCCCCGCTCGTCTGGCTCTTCGTCATGAGCATTTCGCCGGCGGCCGATCTCGCCGCCAAGCCGCTGCACTGGTGGCCGCAAAGCGCCGACTTCTCCCGCTACGCGCAACTTTTGTCGACGGTCGAAAACAGCGCCGGCGCCGCCTTCACCGCATCGCTGCGCAACAGCCTCGAGGTCGCGGGCATGGCGACGCTCGCCGCCATCCTGCTTGCGGTGCCGGCCGGCTGGGCAGTTTCGCGCACACCTGCGGTCGGCTGGTCGCTGTCCATGGTGATCGCCACCTATATGCTGCCGCCGGTGGCGCTCTCCGTGCCGCTCTATATGGGGCTCTCCTATCTCGGCCTGCTCAACAACGTCTTCGGCCTGGCGCTGATCTACCTGACGATCCTGGCGCCCTTCACCACCTGGCTGATGAAATCGGGCTTCGATGCCATCCCGCGCGAGATCGAGGCCGCCGCCATGATCGACGGCGCCGGGCTGTTCCAGACCTGGCGCATCCTGACCTTGCCGCTGGCTGCGCCCGTGGTGGCGACATCGGCGCTGTTTGCCGTGCTGCTGGCCTGGGACGAGTTCTTCTATGCCCTGCTCTTCACTTCGGACCAGCGGGCAAAGACCTTGACGGTCGCCATCGCCGATCTCGCCGGCGGCCGCGTTTCCGACTACGGGCTGATCGCCACCGCCGGCGTGCTCGCTGCCTTGCCGCCGGTGCTGATCGGCCTCGTCATGCAGCGCGCGCTGATCTCGGGCCTGACCAGCGGCGGTGTGAAAGGATAACAAAGGATAGTGATGACTGCGGAAAAACCTCGACCGGCAGGGCTTGTCGCAATCGACCGCGAGATGGCGCGCCAACATGGGGACGCGCTTGCCTCGTTCAAGAACAACGAGGATGCCGCCGGCCAGGTCGCGGCCTCGATCAGGCGGAACGGCAGGCTGATCCTGCTCGGCATGGGTGCCTCGCATGCGGTTGCCCGCGCTGTCGAGCCGCTTTATCGCGCGCACAGCATCGATGCCATCGCGATGCCGCTGTCCGAGCAGCTCGGCCAGCCCTTGCCGCTTGCCGGCAAGACGGTGCTCGTCACCTCGCAATCCGGAGAAAGCGCGGAGGTGGTGCGGTGGTTCTCTGAGCCTGGCCAGCGCGCCGACACCTTCGGCCTGACGCTGGAAGCCGGCTCCTTCCTCGGCCGGACGGTTCCTTGCCTTGTCGGCGCCGGCGGCACCGAGCTTGCCTTCGCCGCGACGCGCAGCCTGACCGTGACCTTCGCCTTGCATCTGGCGATCCTCTCGGCGCTCGGGGACGATCCCGCGCCAGCGCTTGCGGCGCTGGAAGCCCCGGAAGCTATCGCGATCGACGCCGCGCTGGCGGCACTGAACGAGGTGGCGACCGTCGTCACTTCCGGCCGCAGCCTGCAGGGGCTGGCCGAAGCGCTGGCGCTCGGCCTCACCGAACTGTCGCGCCTGCCATGCTATTCGCTCGAAGGCGGCCAGCTTCGCCACGGACCGATGGAAATGCTCGGTCCAAAAATCGGCGTCATTCTCTTTCGCGGCGAGGATCCGACATCCGACCTCGTCACCGCGATGGCGCTTTCCGTCGTCGAGGCAGGCGCGCGGCTGATCATCTTCGACGCCTCGGGCAAGCCGCCGGTCGGTGACGCGGTCACGCTGGCTTTCAAACCAGCCTCCGGGCTGGCGGCGATCTTCGCCATGCTGCCGGTGGCGCAGCGCCTGATGATCGCCTTCGCCGATGCCCGTGTCGACAATGCCGGGACGCCGGTCCGCACCACCAAGATCACGCGGAGCGAATGATGCGGCCGCTTGCGGTGATCGGCAACGTCAATGTCGACCTGATCGTCGGCCCGGTCGCGCCATGGCCGAAGGCGGGAACCGAGACCGTCGTGGATCATGACGACCTGCGCGTCGGCGGCCAGGCCGGCAACACAGCGCTAGCCTGGCAGGCGCTGGGCATCGATTTCGATATCGCCGCCAATCTCGGCGACGACCAGTTCGGTCGCTGGCTGCGCGAGGCTTTCGGCTCGCGTGCCGAGAAATGGCCGGTGCGTCCGGAGGGCACGACGCTGTCGGTCGGCATGACGCACCCGGACGGAGAACGCACTTTCTTCACCACACGCGGTCATCTGCCCCGCTTCAGCCTGGACGACGTTCTTGCCGTTCTCGACGGCAAGCGGCTTTCCGGCGGCTACGCGCTCATTTGCGGCTCCTTCCTGACCGATGACCTCACCCGAGACTACGGCGCCTTTTTCGACTGGGCGGAGGCGCATCATATCGCCGTCGCGCTCGATACCGGCTGGCCGATCGACGGCTGGACGGCGAAGAACTGCAACGCCACCCGAGATTGGCTGTCGCGCTGCGAGTTGGCCCTCTTCAACGAGGTCGAGACGACGACGCTGGCCGGGCTGGCAAGTCCGGCGGACGCCGCGCGCAAGATCCGCGACGGAATGAGGAAGGGCGCGACTGTCGTGGTCAAGCGCGGGCCCGACGGCGCGATCGCCATCGGCGCCGACGGCCAACTCATCGAAGTCCCGGCGCCCCGTGTGAAAGTCGTCGACACGATCGGCGCCGGCGATGTCTTCAACGCCGCCTTCCTCGCCGCGCTGGCGCGGGAGCGGCCGCTGGCCAACTGCCTTTCCGCCGCGATCCGGGTGGCCTCACGCGCCATCTCCACCTTGCCCCGCGACTATGGCGGGCCGCTGCTTTTCGAGGAAGCCGTCAATGAGCGCGCTTGAAATCCGCGATATCCGCAAGAGCTACGGC
>NZ_RZSC01000272.1:0-7426 GCF_003998155.1 Mesorhizobium sp. M1E.F.Ca.ET.063.01.1.1 | reverse complement strand
ACATGCATCAAAACAAAGACTGAAGCGCGTCGCCTGAATCCGTTTCGTCACGACGCGCTTTGGTTCGGCTTCGGCTTCTTGCCATGCGGACGCTTGGGCGGCGCACCGGCAAAGCCCGGGCCCGTGCCTTGAGGCGCATCGTCCGGCACGCCCTCATGCGCCGCGTGCTCCTTGTCGAACTTGATGACCGGCTCCATCTTCGCCAGCACGTCGTCGGCCAGCCAGCACAGGCTCATATGGCCGTCGCCGAGGTTCTTCACCGGCGGCACCTTGGTCTCGCACAGATTGTCCGGAACCAGCTTCTTGTAGCCGCAGCGCGTCTGGAACGGGCAGCCTGTCGGCGGGTTCATCGCCGACGGGATGTCGCCCTCGAGCACGATATGCTTCTTGACCACGCTGGTGTCGGCGATCGGGATCGCCGACAACAGCGCCTCCGTATAGGGATGGTAGGGCGGCGAGAATATCTGGTCCGTCGTGCCTTGCTCGACAATATAGCCGAGATACATGACCACCACGCGGTCGGCGATGTAGCGCACCACCGAGAGATCGTGGCTGATGAACAGCATCGTCGTCTTGTTCTTGCGCTGGATGTCCATCAGCAGTTCGGTCACCGCCGCCTGCACCGAGACGTCGAGCGCCGACACCGGCTCGTCTGCTACCACCACCTTGGCATCTCCGGCGAAGGCGCGCGCCACGCCGATGCGCTGCTTCTGGCCGCCTGAGAGCTGGCGCGGCTTGCGGGTCTCGAAGGCCCGCGGCAGCTTCACCAGGTCGAGCAGTTCCAGCATGCGCTTGCGTCGCTCGGCCACCGTCTTGCCGACGTTGAATTTCTCCAGCGTGCGGATGATCTGCGAGCCGACGGTGTGGCTGGGGTTCAGCGTGTCGAACGGGTTCTGGAACACCATCTGGATCGAGGATACCGTCTCGACATTGCGGCTCTCGATGCCGGTCGACTGGATCTCCTTGTTGCCGAGCGTCACCGTGCCCGAGCTTGCGGTCTCGAGCCCCAGAAGCACCTTGGCGAGCGTCGACTTTCCGCAGCCGGATTCACCGACGATCGCGACCGTCTCGGACTCGCGCGCGGTGAACGAAATGGTCTCGTTGGCCTTGACGACGCGGCCTTCGCTGGAGCCGAACACCTCGCTGCCGCCGACCTTGTAGTATTTCTTGAGATCCTCGATCTTGAGCACCGGCGCGCCGGGCTCGACCTTTTCATTGACCTTCTTGGCGCCGGGCGGCAGCGCCTCCCAGTCGATCTCGTTGAAGCGCACGCAGCGCGAGAAATGGCCCTCGTGCCCTTCGACGGCGATCATCGGGATTTCCGCGGCGTTGCAGACACCCTCGACGAAATGGTGGCATCGCGGACCGAAATTGCAGCCTTTCGGCCGCTCATGCGGCAACGGCAATTGGCCGGGAATGGAGATCAGCGGCCGCGAATTCTTGTCGGCGCCCGGCAGCGGGATCGAACGGAACAGCCCTTGCGTATAGGGGTGGCGCATCCGGTCGAAGACGTCCTTGATCTTGCCGGTCTCGACCGCCTCGCCGGAATACATCACCGTGATCTTGTCGCAGGTCTCGAGGATGAGGCCGAGATTGTGCGACACGAAGATCATCGAGGTGCCGAACTTCTGGCCGAGACCCTTGACCAGCTCGACGATGCCGGCCTCGACAGTGACGTCGAGCGCCGTCGTCGGTTCGTCGAGCAGAAGCAGTGCCGGTTTCGACAGCAGCGCCATGGCGATGACGATACGCTGCTGCTGGCCGCCGGAAAGCTGGTGCGGATAGGAGCGCATCATGCGCTCCGGATCGGGCAGCCTCACCGCGCGCACCATCTCGAGCGCCCTTTTGTAGGCCTCATCCTTCGAGACCTTATCGTGGATCAGCGGCACTTCCATCAATTGCTGGCCGACCTTCATCGCCGGATTGAGGCTCGCCATCGGCTCCTGGTAGATCATGGCGATCTTGTTGCCGCGGATGGCGCGCAGCTCCTCCTCGGACATCTCGCCCATGTCCCGGCCCTGGAACTTGATCCGCCCGCCGACGATCTTCCCGATGTTGGAGAGGTCGCGCATGATGCCGAGCGACACGGTCGACTTGCCGCAGCCGGATTCGCCGACGATGCCCATCGCTTCGCCGGGCATGACCGTGCAGGAAAAGTCCATCACGGCCGGTATTTCGCCCTTGCGTGTAAAGAAGGAGATCGAGAGGTTCTCGATCTCGATGATCGGCCCATTGGTCGGCTTGGCCGGATCTCGAACTGCCTCGTTCATGGGTCGCTCCAATCCTTGTTTTCCAAGTAGGGCCGAAGACCCCGCCATCAATCCTTCATCGACTGTTCGCGCAGCGAATCCGCCAGAAGGTTCAGCCCCAGCACGAACGACATCAGCGCGATCGTCGGCGGCAGCGCCGGATGGATGAAGGAGCGCAACAGGCGGCTCGCATCCTTGATCGCGGTGCCCCAGTCGGGGCTTTCGGGTGCCAGCCCGAGGCCGAAATAGCCGAGCGTGCCGAGCAGGATCGTCGTGTAGCCGATGCGCAGGCAGGCATCGACGATCAGCGGCCCGCGCGCGTTGGGCAGGATCTCCCACAACATGATGTACCAGGGCGATTCACCGCGCGTCTGCGCCGCCGCCACATAGTCGCGCGTCTTGATGTCCATGGTGAGCCCGCGCACGATGCGGAACACGCCGGGGCTGGAAGCGAACACCACCGCGACGAAAATGTTGAGCTGGTTGGGATCGATGTGGACGATCTTCAGCGGATCCTTGTCGAAGACGAGGCCGATATAGATCCAACCCCCGATGACGAGCGTTAGGCCGAGCAGGATATAGAGCCGGTCCGGCCGGTTCTTGTAGCGGGTCCAGAACAGCACGCTGAAGAAGATGATCGGAAACAGGAAGAACAGGCCGGCCATCGCATAGGGGATCGGCGTGTCCATGATGCCGGGCGTAACAAGCAGGTAGAACAGCAGAATGACGGGGAAAGCCAGCACCAGATTGGCGAGGAACGAAAGCACCGTGTCGATCTTGCCGCCGTAGTAGCCGGCCGGCAGGCCGAGCGTGATGCCGACCATCAGCGCAAAGCCGGTCGCGGCCGGGGCGATGATCAGCACGATCTGGCTGCCATAGACCATGCGCGAGAACACGTCGCGCGCGAGCTTGTCGCCGCCGAAATAATAGATGAGCTTCGAGGTCGGCTCGATTGCGCCCGGCAGCGTGTCCTTCATGATCGACACCTGCGCCAGCGGATCGAAGGGCGAGATGGTCGAGGCGAAGATCGCCGTGAACAGCCAGAACAGGCAGATGCCGACGCCGGCAATGCCGACGCCGCTGTCGAAGAGCTGGCCGTAGAGGCCGAGTTTCTTCTTATAGGCGAAGCTCACGCCCATGACGATGGCGAGCGCCAGCCAGACCGGCCAGAACCTGGAAATCACACCAATAATGACGCTGAGGGCGCTGATATATTCGATCTGCATCCGCTTCGCCCCCTATTGAACCCTGATACGCGGATTGAGAAACGCGTAGCCGACATCCGAGATGAGCTGCGTGATCAGCACGATGAACACCGAGACCAGCGAGCAACCGAGCAGAAGGTCGATGTCATTGTTGCCCGCCGCTTCCACCAGCGTGTAGCCGAACCCCTGGTAGCGGAACATCACCTCGACGATCACGACGCCGGTGAGCAGCCACGGGAATTGCAGCATGATTACGGTGAACGGCGCGATCAGCGCGTTGCGCAGTGCGTGCTTGACGACGACGCTGCTGAAGGAGAGCCCCTTGAGGCGGGCAGTGCGGATATATTGCTGCGTCATCACCTCGACCATCGAGGCGCGTGTCATGCGCGCTATGTAGCCGGTGCCGTAGATGGCCAGCGTCATCACCGGCAGGGTGAAATTATAGAAGGTGAGGCCTTGGCTTGCCGAGGCCGCCGAGCCGTTCAGCCAGCCGAGCCACGAGGCGAAGATGACGGTGAAGATGACGCCCGATACATATTCAGGCGTCGCCGTCGAGGCGATCGAGGCGACCGACAGCGTGCGGTCGGTGCGCGAGCCCTCGCGCATGCCGGCGAGTATCCCGACAAGCAGCGAGATCGGCACCATCACCGCCAGCACCCAGAACATCAGCAGCCCCGTGGCGCCGAGCGCCGGGAACAGCTTCGCGCCGACCGTCGTCTTGAATTTGGTCGAGCAGCCGAAATCACCCTGCAGCACGCCGGAGAATTTCGGCTCCACCGGATCGTTGCAGAAGGAGAAGCGCTGCGCCGGCTTGCCCGTCGCCGGATCGGTGATCGGCTGCTTGGGCAGGATCCCCAGCCACTGACCATAGCGGACGAAGAAATTCTGCCGGTAGCCATGGTTGACCAGCCAATCCTCGAGCTGCTCGGCCGAGGTGTGCATTTCGGTCTGGCTGATCGCCAGCTTCTTCAGGTTCGGGTTGAGATTGATCAGAAAGAAAACGACCAATGTCAGGCACAGCATCGTCAATGCCATCGTGCCAAGGCGTCTGAGGATGAAGGATAGCATGGCGGCCCCTGCCGGTCTGGTTGGGGGTTGGAGCCTGTCTAAAATCAACCCGGCCGTTAGCGTCCAGGCTGATTGTCGACGGACCCTCGGATGCGATCAACCCTGTTTGTTACATGCCGTTGCCGAAAAATCCGCGCGCTCTTGGAGCGGCGGCTTCCGGTTCCAGCATTGTGTATGGGAGTGAGGGGAAGGGGCAAGAGCCCCTTCCCGATCGGCTCCAATCACGCCTGGTCGAGCCAGACCTTGCCGTAATCGCGTTCGAAGGTCGGATGCATTTTGTAGTTCTGCACCGCCTTGACCGAGTGGCTGTAGAGCTTGCGCCAGTAAGGCTGGATGATAATACCGGAATCCTGCAGGATCTGCTCGATGTCCTTCATCATCTCCTTGCGCTTGGCGGCGTCGGCGACGGCCAGCGCGGCGTTGAGCTTGGCATCCCAGTCGGGATTCGACCAGGCGGTCTCGTTCCATGCTTCGCCGGTGCGGTAGCCGATCGCAAGAACCTGCACGCCAAGCGGACGCATGTTCCAGTTGGTCGTGGACAAAGGATATTTGGTCCAGTCGTTCCAGAAGGTCGAGCCCGGCAGCACCGTGCGCTTCACCTTGATGCCGGCGTCGCGCATCTGCGCGGCGATCGCGTCGCCGGTGTTCTTGTGCCAGTCCTCGTCGACCGTGATCAGCTCATGCTCGAAGTCGGCCTGGCCGGCTTCCGCCAGCAGCGCCTTTGCCTTGGCAGGATCGCGAGCGACCTTGGCCAGTTCGTAGTATTCCGGGTGAATCTGGCATACGTGATGGTTCTCGGCCACCGTGCCGGCATTGCCGTAGCCGAGTTGCAGGACGACACTGTTGTCGACCGCGAGCTGCAGCGCGTTGCGGACCTTCTGGTTGTCATACGGCTTGTTGTTGACATTGGTCCGGCACACGATCGTCGAGGCCGTTACCACTTCCGACTTCACAAGGTCCATGCCGTCGAGGATCGACACATAGTCGGCCGACGTCTCGAAATTGGTGTGGACTTCGCCAGCCTCGAAGGCGCTGACCATCGCTCCCGGGTCGGTGCCGTAGTCGATGAACTCGATGCCGTCGAGGAACACCTCGCCGTCCCACCATTTGTTGTCTTCGCGGCGCTTGTAGACCACCTTCTGGCCGACGTCGTAGGAGACGAGCTCGAACGGGCCGGTGCCGATCGGGCAGGCTTTGAAATCGCCGCCCTTCTCGTCGAAGCTCTTGTGAACGATCAGGCCCGGATAGTCGCACATGTTCGGGATCAGCGCGATGTCGGGCTTGCCGAGTTTCAGCTTGATAGTCATGTCGTCGACCTTGGTCACGGCGCTCTCGTCGAGCTTGTCGTCCTTGACCAGCGTGCCAAGACGGCCGGGCATCGAATTGCCCTCGGCCTTCTTGTCGGCCCAGCGCTTGAGGTTGAAGATGACGTCATCGGCAGTAAAGGTATCGCCGTTCGACCAGGTCACGCCCTTGCGCACATGCAGGGTGTATTCGGTGGCGTCATCGTTCACGTCCCAGCTTTCCAGCAGATAGGGGCGGAAGGTGTATTCGGTTGTGTACTTGACCAGCGGCTCGAGCGCCTGGCGCTCGGCATTGGCGATTTCCGACCAGTCGGACTTGCGCGGATCCTTCGGATCCTTGATCCATTGCGCGACCTTCAGCGTGCCGCCCTTCTTGCCCTGAACGTCCTCGGCTCTCGCCGGGGTCGGGTCAGCGAGACCGAGCAGGCCGTAAGCCATCGCCGTGGACGCTCCGAAGACGCTGGCCAGAGCCAGGAATTCGCGGCGGTCGACGTTTCCTGCCTTGGCTTCTTCGGCCAAGGCCAGGATGTGATCCGGAACGCGGTCGCTGTTGCTTTTGTAGATTGCCATAACTGACTCCCATTGTTGGCTTTCTGCCTTTTAACATTCCGCATCCAGACCATCATGTCAAAGAGGGTATTGGAATGGGAACATGTTAGGGAATGTGCAACTTTGGAATGAGGCCGGTTCGCGCGATAGCGACAGTCTTGACGCAAATTTGTTAGTGCACCGCACATTTCCGAAAAATCGACAGACGATTAAATCAAGACATTTTAGGTGGATAAGGGCCGTGCGCGCGCCGTAAAAGCTCCCTTGGCTCCGCCCGAGGCGAGTGCCAAGTCATCAGTACTCGCGCTCGTAGAAGACGCCGCCTTTGGCTTCGCCGGCGTCGTTGGCCTCGCCGCGCAGCTTGACGCCGCGCCCGACATTGAGGTCGATCGTCGCCTTGCCGGAGCCCGGTTTGTCGCCCTTCTGGATCGTCACATAGGTGCGGTCGTTGAGGTATTTGCCGGCGGAAACCGCGGTGCCGCCCTTCTCGTCCGTCGTCACGTCGAGATCGTCGACGCCGATGGCGCTGCGCAGATTGTCGAGCAGCGATGTCGAGCCGCCGGCGCCCGCCAATTGCGCGGCGGCATCGGCAAGCTGGGCGATCTGCAGCGGCGAGAGGTTCGACATCGAGCGGCCGAAGATGAGCTGCGCCAGCACCTCGTCCTCGGGGAGCGCCGGCACCGAGGAGAAGTTGAATTTGGGATTTGTCGCCTCTCCGGAGACAACAATCGTGACGGTGGCGCTGCTCGTCGTCGTGGTCGCCGTCATGTTGAGGTAAGGCACCAGCGACCCCTGGAACCCGACCGTGCCCTCGGTGAAGGTCAGCCGCTTGGCGAGGATCGTCAGCCGCCCCCGCTGCAGCGTGAAGGTGCCGACCGCCTGCGGCGAGGACGCCGGGCCGGTCAGCTTCAGCGATCCGCCGAGTTCGGCGTCCAGGCCCCTGCCCTGGATGAATATCTGGTTCGGCGCGTTGACCTTCACGTCGAGGACAAGACCGCTGCCGCCATTGCCGCCGCCGGATGTCGGCGGGTTCAGCGCTCTGTCCTGCGCC
>NZ_RZSC01000271.1:0-7465 GCF_003998155.1 Mesorhizobium sp. M1E.F.Ca.ET.063.01.1.1 | reverse complement strand
GCGGCAGACAATCGCCACCTGGCGGAAGATCCTAGATTTGAACGCAAAAAGAGACTGCGATGAAGAACGGGGTGGTCATTGTCGGTGCGGGTCATGCCGGCGTGCAGGCGGCTGCGAGCCTGCGCGAGGAAGGCTATGACGGGCCGGTCATCCTGATCGGCGACGAGAACGAACTGCCCTATCACAAGCCGCCGCTGTCCAAGACCTTCATCAAGGATGCCGAAGCCAAGCCGCAGCCCTTGCGCGGCGAAGCTTTCTATTCCGGCAGCGCCATCGATTACCGGCCGGGCGTGCGGATCGACAGGATCGATATTGGCGCACGCAGGCTCGACGTTTCCGGCGGCGGCGCAATTGCCTTCGACCGGCTGGTGCTCGCGACCGGCTCGCGGCCCCGTCTTCTCAAGCTCGACGGCGCGGAGCTTGAGAAGACGGGGCCGCGAGCTCAGCGCGCTGAGCGAGGACGTGGTCATCCTGGGCGGCGGCTTCATCGGCCTGGAGATTGCGGCGACGCTGAGGGCCGCCGGCCGCCGGGTCACCGTCGTCGAGGCTCTCGACAGGCTGCTCGGCCGCGCCGTCGCGCCGGCGATCGCCGCGCATGTGCGCCAGCGCCTTGAGGCGATGGGCGTACGCGTGCTCACCGGCACCACTGTTGCAAGGCTCGACGGCGAAGGAGGCCGCGTCTCGGCCGCGATCACTTCCAGCGGCGAACGCCTGCCGGCGCAGATGGTCATCATGGGCATCGGCGTGGTGCCCAATGTCGAGCTGGCGGAGGCCGCCGGCTTGGCTATCGGCAACGGCATCCGCGTCGACCAGCATATGCAGAGCTCAACGCCCGAAATCCTCGCGGTCGGCGATGCGGCATCCTACCGGCACTGGTTCACCGGTGGCGATGTGCGGCTGGAATCGGTGCAGAACGCCACCGACCAGGCGCGCCTTGCCGCGCGCACCATCCTTGGACATGCAGAACCCTTCTCCGCCGTGCCGTGGTTCTGGTCGGATATCGGCGACATGAAGCTGCAAATGGTGGGGCTGACGCAAGGTGGCGACAGCCATGTCGTGCTGGGCGAGCCGGCCGAGAACAAGTTCTCGATCTATCATTATGCCGGGAGCCGGCTGCTCGGCATCGAATCCGTCAACCGTCCGGCCGACCACATGCTCGGCCGCAAGATGCTCGGCGCAGGCTTCTCGCCGACGCCGCAGACGGTCGCGGCTGGGCCGGATGCGCTGAAGGCGGCACTTGCCGGGTTTCAGACCATGGAGCCGGCCAAGGCAGATGCGTAGCGTTGCCAATTTTTGCCATTCGCCATAAAATGGCAAAATGAGCACCATGAACATCTCACTGCCTGACAACCTGAAGCATTATGTCGATCAGCAAGTGGCGGACCGCGGCTATGGCACGAGCAGCGAGTATGTGCGTGAACTGATCCGCCACGATCAGGATCGTCAACTTCTGCGCCGTTTGCTCCTCGAGGGCGCGTCATCCTCGCCGGGCACCCCGGTTGACGATGACTATTTCGCAGCGCTGCGAAAACGAGCGCAGGGTCAATAAATTAGTGATCCCAAAGGCAATTGTTCCTCGAAGTCTTGCGTTGCGGGATATCGAGGACGCTGTTGATTATTATGCACGTGAAGCCGGTTCGCACGTGGCGTTGGGCAATGTCGAGGATCTTCAAAATGCCTACGAACTGATAGCCAGTCATCCGGCATCGGGCTCTCTGAGGCATGGTTATGAAATTGGATTGCCCGGTCTGCGCAGCCTGCAGTTCAAGCGCTATCCGTACCTGATCTTCTATATGGAACAGGCCGACCATATCGATGTGTGGCGGGTTCTGCACGCCAAGATGAACATTCCGGCCTGGCTACAGAATCCGAACTCCTGACGGCGCGTTCTCGCGCCTCGACGCAAGCCGTCAGGAGCAATGCGGGATCGCCCTTCAGGCGGAACGCGCTTCGCGGATCGAAGTCTCCAGGATATCGAGCGCCTCGGTCATCACGCCGTCCTGGATGGTGATCGGCGACAGGAAGCGGATCACATTACCGTAGACGCCGCAGGTGAGCAGGATGAGGCCCTTGTCGAGCGCCTTCAGCCTCACCGCATTGGCGAATTCGGCCGAAGGCAGGCCTTTCTTGACGTCGTTGAACTCGACCGCGTTCATGAAGCCGGGACCACGGATGTCGACGATCTCCGGCACGTCGTCGCGGATCGATTCCAGCCGCTGCTTCAGCCTGGCGCCGAGCGCGTTGGCGCGGTCGCAGAGCTTTTCCTCCTCGATGACGTCGAGCACGGCATGGGCCGCCGCCACGCCGATCGGGCTGCCGCCATAAGTGCCGCCGAGCCCGCCCGGGCCTGGTGCATCCATGATCTCGGCGCGGCCGGTGACGGCCGACAGCGGGAAGCCGCCGGCAAGGCTCTTGGCCATGGTGGTGAGATCGGGCGCCACGTCGTGGTGCTCCATCGCAAACATCTTGCCGGTGCGGGCAAAGCCGGTCTGCACCTCGTCGGCGACGAGCAGGATGCCGTGCTGGTCGCAGATCTTGCGCAGCGCCGTCATGAAATCGCGCGGCGCCTCGTAGAAGCCGCCCTCGCCCTGCACCGGCTCGACGATGATGGCGGCGACGCGGGCCGGATCGACATCGGCCTTGAACAGCTTGTCGAGCGCCGCAAGCGAATCCGCGACCGAGACGCCATGCAGCGCGACCGGGAACGGCGCATGGAAGACATCGGCCGGCATGGCGCCGAAGCCGACCTTGTAGGGCACGACCTTGCCGGTCAGCGCCATGCCCATGAAGGTGCGGCCATGGAAGCCGCCGGAAAAGGCGATGACCGCCTGGCGGCCGGTGGCGTTGCGGGCAATTTTTATCGCGTTCTCAACCGCCTCGGCGCCGGTGGTGACGAAGACCGTCTTCTTGTCGAACTTGCCGGGCAGCATGCCGTTCAACCGCTCGGCGAGGCGCACATAGCTCTCATAAGGCACGACCTGGTGGCAGGTGTGGGTGAAGCGGTCGAGTTGCGCCTTGACCGCCTCGATCACCTTCGGGTGGCGGTGGCCGGTGTTGACCACGGCGATGCCGGACGAGAAGTCGATGTAGCGGCGGCCCTCGACATCCCAGATTTCCGAATTCTCGGCGCGGTCGGCGTAGATCTGCGTCGTCATGCCGACGCCGCGCGAGATCGACTGGTTCTTGCGTTCGGAAATGGCTGAATTTTTCATCTCATCCCTCATCGGGCACACGCCCGCTCTGTTTTGATGCCGTCAAAGCCTCTTCTGGCCTTATTTCAGGTTTTCCTCAAGTCGGCACATTGGCCCAGTCGATTGGTCCTGTCTCGGCCGGAAATCGATCTTCGATCGCCAGGCGGAAACAGTTTTCTTTTCCGGCCGATCGACTATCCTCGCTTTATCCGCGACGTGCCGTCGTCAGGGGCGGCCTTCTGCGGGCTGAGGGAACCATGAGCAGGATCGCGACATCGTCCGCCTCGCCGTCTTCACCGCCCCGCCCCTTGTCTCGTCCAAACACCTTGCTGCTGTTGGCCTGCGCCGCCGCAGCGCTGCTGACGTCAGGCTGCCAGAAACAGCAGGCGGCGGAAAAGAAGCTGCCGGTGACGGTCAGCACGCAGACGGTCGCCTTTGCCGATTATGCGCCAAGAACCTCGCTCACCGGCGTGATCGCGGCCCGCACGCTCAACAATCTGTCGTTCCGCGTCGGCGGCCGCGTCGCCGAACGGCTGGTCGATGTCGGCCAGCATGTCGACCAGGGCGCGATGCTGGCCCGCATCGATCCGCAGGAGCAGGAATCCGACCTGCGCTCGGCTCAGGCCGACCTCGACGCGGCACAGGCGCAGCTCACCCAGACCGCGGCCGCTTACCAGCGGCAGAAGACGCTGCTTTCGCAGGGTTTTACGACCAGGCGCGACTTCGACAGCGCCGACCAGACGATGAAGGTTGCGCAAGGCAGTGTCGATGCCGCGCAAAGCGCTTTAGCCAACGCCAAGGAGAACCTCTCCTACACCGAGCTCAAGGCGGGTGCCGCCGGGGTGATCACCGCCCGACAGGTCGAGGCCGGGCAGGTGGTGCAGGCGGCTCAAACCGTCTTCACCATCGCCGAGGACGGCGACCGCGATGCCGTCTTCAACGTGCAAGAGACGCTCGTTGCCCAGACGCCTTCGTCACCCGCGGTGACGATCACGCTGCTCTCCGACCCGCAGGTCAAGGCGAGGGGCAAGGTCAGGGAAATCTCGCCGGCGGTCGATACCGCGTCGGGATCGATCCGGGTCAAGGTCGGCATACCCGACACACCGGCAGGCATGCCGCTGGGTGCGGCCGTCATCGGCACCGTCAGCGCCAAGCCCGTGAAGGCCGTGCTGCTCCCCTGGCAGGCGCTGACGTCTAGCGCCGGCAAGCCCGCCGTCTGGATCGTCGACCCGTCGACAAAGGCGGTGGCGACGACGCCGATCGAAGTGCTGGCCTTTGATTCCGGCGTGGTCGTCGTCGACAACGGGCTCGAGGCCGGCCAGAGCGTCGTCACCGCAGGCGGGCAGTTGCTCAGCCCGGGACAGACGATCGCGACAGCGGGAGCCGGACAATGAGACGGTCGCCTTGCGTCGCCGCTCTCATTCTCGTCGCATCGCTTGCCGGCTGCTCGCGCTCGGAAGACAAGCCGCCCGAGATCGTCCGACCGGTGTTGTCGGTGGTCGTCGAACCGAAGTCCGTGGAGACTTTTGGTTTTGCCGGGACGGTCGAACCGCAGTACAGCGCCGACCTTTCCTTCCGCCTGCTCGGCCGCGTCGTCTCGCGCGACGTCAAGGTCGGCGACATCGTCAGCAAGGGAACGACGATCGCCGCGCTCGATCCGACGGCGCTGGAGCTTGCACTCCAGGCATCGAAAGCGGATTTGTCGAATGCCCAGGCGCAGTTCGCCAATGCCTCGGCGAGCGAGGAGCGGCAGCGCGCCCTGCTCGCCTCCGCCAACACCTCGCAGGCCGTCTATGATGCCGCGCAGCAGGCGAGGCAAGCCGCGGCAGCCGGCGTCGAGCGGGCGAATGCCGCCTTGGCCAAGTCGCGAGAGCAACTCGGCTATGCGCGGCTGTTCTCCGATTTCGACGGCGTCGTCACCGCGGTCGGCGCCGAGGTCGGCCAGACGGTTTCGCCGGGACAGACCGTCGTCACCGTGGCGCGAACCGATCCGCGCGAGGCGGTGGTCGACATTCCCGACCAGCTCACCGGCGATCTCACCGTCGGCACGCCGTTCCAGATCATCCTGCAGTCGCTGCCCTCGATCACGACCGAGGCCAAGCTGCGCGAGATCGCGCCGCAGGCCGAAGGCTCGACCCGTACCCGCCGCGTACGGTTGACGCTCACCGATCCGCCGACGGCGTTCCGGCTGGGCTCGACGATCACGGCGACGCGCATGACCAAGGTAGCGCCGACGATCGAATTGCCGATGTCGGCGCTGCTCGAAAAAGACGGCGCCGAGAAAGTGTGGATCGTCGATCCGCAAACATCGAGCGTCAGCGCGCGCGAGATCAAGATCGCCTCGAAGAGCAGCGGCACTTTCACGGTGGCTTCGGGGCTCGAGGCCGGCATGCGCGTCGTCACGGCAGGTGTCCACAGCCTCGCCGAAGGCCAGAAGGTCAAAGTGCCCGAGGGAGGGGCCTCATGAAGGGCTTCAACCTCTCCGACTGGGCGCTTAGCCACCGCTCGCTGGTGTGGTATTTCATGCTGGTCTTCGTGGTGGCCGGCATCTTCTCCTATCTCAACCTCGGACGCGAGGAAGACCCGGCCTTCACCATCAAGACGATGCTGATCCAGGCCAACTGGCCGGGCGCCTCCGTCGACGAGACGGTGCGCCAGGTGACCGACCGCATCGAAAAGAAGCTCGAGGAGTTGGACAGCCTCGACTACACCAAATCCGTCACCACCGCCGGCAAGACCGTCATCTTCGTCAACCTGAAGCCGACCACCAAGGCGCGCGATGTCGCGCCGACCTGGCTGCAGGTGCGCAACATGGTCGACGATATCTCGGCGCAGTTCCCGCAAGGCGTGCAGGGGCCGTTCTTCAACGACCGCTTCGGCGACGTCTACGGCAACATCTACGCCTTCACCGCCGACGGGCTGACGCCGCGCCAGCTTCGCGACTATGTCGAGGATGTCCGCACCAAGATCCTGACCGTGCCGAACGCCGGCAAGGTCGACCTCGTCGGCGCCCAGGACGAAGCGATCTATCTCGAATTCTCGAGCCGCCAGATCGCCGCGCTCGGCCTCAACCAGCAGCAGATCGTCGCCAGCCTGCAGGCGCAGAACGCCATCACGCCGTCCGGCGTCATCCAGTCGGGGCCGGAGCGCATCAGCGTGCGCGTCGGCGGCCAGTTCACCTCCGAGGAGAGCCTGCGCGCCATCAATCTGCGCGTCAACGACCGCTTCTTCCGGCTGAGCGACGTGGCGACGATCAGGCGTGGCTATGTCGATCCGCCGACGGCGCTATTCCGCTTCAACGGCCAGGACGCGATCGGGCTCGCCATCGGCATGAAGCCCAACGCCAATCTGCTCGAATTCGGCGAGGCGCTGCACGAGGAGATGCAGAAGGTGCTGGCCGATTTGCCGGTCGGCGTCGGCGTGCATCTGGTGGCCGACCAGCCGGTGATCGTCGAGGAAGCGGTGTCGGGCTTCACGCGGGCGCTGTTCGAGGCGGTAGCGATCGTGCTCGCCGTCTCCTTCATCAGCCTCGGCCTGCGCGCCGGCTTCGTCGTGGCGCTGTCGATCCCGCTGGTTTTAGCCATCACCTTCACGGTCATGGCCTATCTCGGCATCTCGCTGCAGCGCATTTCGCTGGGCGCCTTGATCATCGCGCTCGGCCTGCTGGTCGACGACGCGATGATCGCGGTGGAAATGATGGTGGCGCGGCTCGAGGTCGGCGACAATCTGCGCAAGGCGGCGACCTATGTCTATACCTCGACCGCCTTTCCGATGCTGACCGGCACGCTGGTGACGGTCGCCGGCTTCATCCCGATCGGCCTCAACTCGAGCGCGGCCGGCGAGTACACCTTCACGCTGTTCGTGGTCATCGCCGTGTCGCTCCTGGTGTCATGGATCGTTGCGGTGCTGTTCGCACCGCTGCTCGGCGTCACCATCCTGCCGGCGACGATGAAGGCGAAGCATCATGACCAGCCGGGGCGATTCACATCCATGTTCCGGCGCGTGCTCGTCCTCTCGGTGCGGCGCCATTGGCTGACCATCATCGCGACCGTGCTTCTCTTCGCAGCCTCCATAGCCGGCTTCGGGCTG
This sequence comes from Mesorhizobium sp. M1E.F.Ca.ET.063.01.1.1, assembly GCF_003998155.1. NCBI lineage: Bacteria > Pseudomonadati > Pseudomonadota > Alphaproteobacteria > Hyphomicrobiales > Phyllobacteriaceae > Mesorhizobium > Mesorhizobium sp. M1E.F.Ca.ET.063.01.1.1. Next base: position 185 of record NZ_RZSC01000271.1, on the reverse strand, counting down.
GTGCAGCAGCAGTTCTTCCCGCCTTCCGACCGGCCGGAGCTGATCGTCGACTGGAATCTGCCGCAAAACTCGTCGATCGCCGAGACGCGCGACCAGATGCAGCGCTTCGAGCAGCGGGCGCTGGTCGGCAATCCCGACATCGACCATTTTTCGTCCTATATCGGCCAGGGCGCGGTGCGCTTCCT